>JAGLWO010000487.1 GCA_023133395.1 Candidatus Cloacimonadota bacterium
AATTCCCCTTCGTTCCAATAAGATATCTTTTGAAAGTTCCTTCCTGATTCTGAGATATTCTCTATTTCATATCCGTTTAATGAAAATATTATTTCCGTTGTTTCAAGGTTACTATATACTTTTTCAAATAATTGCTTTTGTGAATTCTCCTGTATCTCAACCCAATCAGGGTAAAGAGTTATGGTAAAAAGTAAAAATATCAATATTATTATTTTTTTCATGACTTATAAAATTACTTCAAAAGCAGCATCTTTTTCGCATATATTTTATTTCCAATCTTAAGTTGATACAAATAAACTCCTGATGGAACAGGTTGATTTAAGTTATCCTTTCCATTCCAAACAATTTTATATTCTCCTGATAGTAATTCTTCATTTATTAAAGTTCTAATTTTTTCTCCTTTAATGTTAAAGATCTCAAGAGAAACATATCCTTTTTCAAAAAGTGAAAAACTCAGTGTTGTTTCGGGATTAAAAGGATTGGGGTAATTCTGATTCAATTTTGTATGGAAAGAATAAATATTATTATTTAAGTTAGTAGTATCAATCACTGTAATATAATTGAGTTTTATCTCAGTGTCTTCAATAAATCCATCTGTAACTGTTAAAGCAACACTATAATTTCCAACTTGTTCATATAAATATAATGGATTCTGTTCATTACTATCTACAATACCATCATTTTCGAAATCCCACATCCAGCCAATACTATTTCCTATGGACAGATCTGTGAATTGTACTTCAAGAGGAATAATTCCTGATAAAGGATATCCTGAGAAATCTGCATTGATAAAACCTTCCTGATGAAAATAGTATGCACCCATATCTGCAATCGTTCCATCAGGATCTTGAGGAGAATTAGGATCACCAGCATCAATACATGGTGAATCCTCCTGTAAATGATAATCTCCATTATAGGGATTAACAAAAAGAGGATCTTCATTTATATTTCCAACACCAACCCAAGAATTTTGTATATCAGAATAAGTTGCATTTAAGTATCCACCATTATAAAGATATATTTCTTGAGGATAATTATTCCATAGAATACCATTTATAATATTTATTATTGAATTTGTGCAATATATCCCACTATATGTAGAATAATTCTCAGATATTGTTACGTTGTTTAAATATGATATTGAATTAGCTACATAAATTGCACCACCTTTTTCGTAAGAAGTATTGGAACATATAACTACATAGTTTAAGGTTAAATTTGAAAGGTGCTCATTATGACCACAACAGATTCCAGCGCCTTTGTCATAACACATATTATACATAATTTTTGAATTTGTAATTATTGGACATGATCCAAAGTTACAATGAATTCCTCCTCCATCATCATAAGCTGTATTGTAACTTATTTCGACGTTTATAATTGTTGGATCAGAATGAATGTAACAGAATAAACCTCCACCATCACCTGCATTATTCTGTGTTATAATATTATTCTTAATTGTAGGATCAGAGTCTTTATGACAAAAAATTCCACCTCCGGAATAAACCCCATTTGGCATTATATTTCCACTACCATTTGTTATTATAAAACCGCAAATTAGTGCAGATGGGGACTCTCCATTTTCGAATGTAACCACGCTTCCACTTTGTGAGCCATTAATTATTGTCAGTTCAATATATATACTGTCCTCAGTTGTTAAAAAAAGAGATCCTACAGCAACGTTTTTTCCTGAATAATTAATATTTTCATAGTATGTTCCGGGTTGAACTAAGATTGTATCTCCATCAGTTGATGCATTGATTCCAGCTTGAATTGTAGGATATTGACCTGGTACATTAATAATTGTTGCTGAAAGGAAAGAACATAAGATTGATAAAAATATGATAATATGTACAAATTTTATAACTTTAATAATAACCTCAATATAATTTATCAATACCTATCTGATAAATTAACTGCTATTATATTGGGAGTCAAATTATTTTAATAAAAGCATCTTTCTTGTATATGTTTCATTTCCCTTTTTAAGCTTGTAGAAATAGATTCCTGATGCTACTGGTCTTTCATTTTTGTCTTTTCCATTCCAGGTTGTAGAATAATTTCCTGCTTCCAGTTTGATGTTCACAAGAGTTTTTACCAATTGACCTTTGATGTTGTAGATTACAAGCTCTGCGTTCTCATCCTGCTCAGTGGTGAAATAAATTGTCGTTTCGGGATTAAATGGATTTGGGTAATTACCTATCAATGTATTTGCAGTAGCAATTGTATGATTTTCTACATTTGAGTTCAAATTAGAGTTGTACAGGATAGTGATTTTTTTGTTTATTACATTGGTCTCGATGTAAAGAGTATCTGAAACAATCTCACGAGTGAAATTCTCTGTATAAAGGTTTACAATCACATTAAACTCAAGTGAGCTACCCGCTTCTAAATTATATGGCAACTGTAGATTAAAGTCCTCGATAGACCATTCTGCACTTGGTAGAAATCCCATTGTAGTCATTGATTCAATAACTATATTACTTTCGGAATAGTTGGTAATAGTAAAGACCTTACCATTAGAGCAATGTTCATATGTGAGGAATAGCAGTCGGAGGGGATTGACATCTAACCCAGTTATATTCAGGTCATCATCGGTTCGGGGCTCAAGTTTGAAAGCACCGTAAGTATAATCAGAAACACCGGTGATGTCGTAAATAAAATCATCCAGTACAGGAACGTAGGTATAATCACCCAGATGTCCAACAATACATGGTCCACTACCATCATCTATTTCCCATTCTCCATTGCCCAGGTCTTCATTAGTAACAGTTACATCCTGCACTTTTACGAGCACACTTTCATATTCTTCGGAAGAAGCAAGAGCAGATGTGGAGATAATAACAGGGGCAGGAATATCTGCCGTTCCAAGAACGGTCATATTAATAATGTCTGTGATCTCGGTTTTATCGAAATATTCATCTACCATGCCGGAAATAACGATTTCATCACCAATTTCAACTGATTGCATAGGATAGATTGCAATTCCATTCCAGGCACCCGGTCCATCCTGAATGAAAAAATAATATTCAAAAATAGCTGTAACAACTCCTGTAGTTTCTACTAATTCGCCAACATGAGGTGACGAACCTGTGGTGGAATATTGAATTTCATAGATGGTGTAAGGAGTTACAGGTATTGGCTCGATAATAGAGAAAGGGTCATCACTTTGGTCTGACGGGTCTCCATCGATCGCGTCAGAAATGATAATAACATACCAATCACTGATGGTTTGATCGATCGGGATATTCCATTCCCAGGAACCATCATTCTCGGTGGAAGCAATCAGCACTTCACGAGTTCGGTTCCAGACCATTCCAAGTTCGATCTTCACGTTATCATCAAAATTGATAGAGGTCCAGGTTATATCGTGCGTGGAACCCTGTTCCCACTGTTCTCCACCGTTTGGACTGACTACAATGATCGTAGGTTCAGGAGTACCTCCAATAGTCTGACCATTATTCAATTCTCCGGGAGTTTCGAGTGCAGGTTCCTGCCAGATAAAATCACTATAAACAGATCCTGACCCAAACAGCTGAAGTGACTCTCCAATTGGAGTAGTGCTACCTTCAGAAACACCAATATCAATAGAAGTAACACCATTTGCAGGTCCGCCCGATGCTTCAAAAGTACCTTCATAACTTAGGAATTGACCGGGGATAAGTATGCCTTGATAATCAATTGCAATCCCGTCCGGAGCTCCATTTTGAATAGGGGCAATTAATTTATAATATATAGTAAAATTATCAATAACAGCACCTGTTGTAAAAGAATCTAAAGTAAGTGTTCCATAAGTTGCGCCTCCATTGCCATTATACAGAGTGATCGTAAAATCACTTAATGTATAACTTCCCGCATCCTCAAGAACTATTTCAAGAAATTCACCTTCATCAGCACCTACATTGTCATAATGAAATTCATTCAGCCAGATATTTTGTGAAAATAGTGTTGAAAAAACAAATAAAAACATTAAAGAAAAAAGTAAAGGTTTCATTTTGTTCCTCCATTGATTTATTATAAATATTTATATTATTAGATTACCATTCTTTGATCTCTATCTGTTTAAGAATCGGTTCAAGTTTTGTGGTAGCAATTCGCTGATATTCTTTAATTGCTTCCTGAAATTGAAACCAGTCAGTTTTTTGATAATCCTTTTTAAATGTTAATTTATCTTTAATCGGATCAAACTTGAATTTTTTATCATCCAGGAATTTTATATCTTCTTTAACTGCTTTTTTAAACCATGATGATGGATCATAAACGTCATCTGAAATGGTATTCAGAAGAAGCTCGTTATATTTTTTTATTCTCTGTTTTCGTTGTGTTTTGTATGAAGAGAGGTGAGTTTCATCAATGGTTAGTTTGATTATGTCTGAAATGTTCTCCTTAACTTCTGGCCAATTAGTAGGGTTTGATGTTATCATTAGATAATTTGAATAAATTATTCTTGCTGCTTGTATAACTCTCTCTGGATTGTTAATAGTAGCATTTTCTTCGATAAGTCTGGGATCCCTCCATATCAGGTTTGGTATATCCGGTTTATAACCTGCATCTGCATGACCGATATTTGGGGATAGAGTTTCCCACACACCTTTCATAGCATTTATCTCATCGAATGTTCCAACGAAATTTTGATGAGCAATCGTATCAGCTAACATATGAGAAGCAATTCCTAATGTGTAAAGATTTTCATATTTAGTGGTTTCGAAAAAAATTTCCTGTGCATGATTGCTTGCAGAAGTTGTTATTAATATATGCATTTTACCATCTCTTCGTCTGACTTTCGAACTGGTAGGATCGCCAGGTAAGAAGTGGAATAATAGGTAAATTCTCATTAATTTCTTAACAGGTTTTGTAATGTTGATGGTTTGAGAAATATAGTTTTCATAGATTGAGCTATTGGGAGTTTCTATCTTATACTGAATTGAGTTATCGTCCACGAACTGTGAAGAATATGCAATAATTTCTGCTTCATCTCTATCGAAACCAGCTTCGATAGCCAGATACTTAGTAATATAGTAATGAAACTCAATATTCATTAATTTACTCCCACACGCAACAAGAGTACACAATTCATTAAATTATAAATACTTAAATCCTTATTCAAGTTTAATCTTATATTTTCTGGTTATGGTGTCAACAAAATTATCTTGTATCTCTATATTTTATTGAAAGTTAGATAAAAAAAGCCTTTCAGTAATGGTAGGCAAAGAAGATTTTTATTATTATTTTCCCGCAAGTAGATTAGCATAAAGTGGGAATTGAGAGCAAAATTCACCAACCTCTTTCTTGATGGCAAAAAGTTTTTCTTCGTCTTGGTAGTTTGTACGAACTTGCGAAATGAACTCTGCGATCTGTTTCATTTGCTCTTCTTTCATACCGCGAGTGGTAACTGCTGGAGTTCCCAGACGAATACCGGAAGCCACGAACGGTTTACGGGTATCAAATGGAACTGTGTTTTTATTTGCAGTGATACCAGCTTTATCTAAGCATCCTTCCATCTTTTTACCTGAAGGTCCACCTTCTTCTTCAGAACCCAGATTTATCAGCATCAGGTGTGTATCTGTGCCACCTGAAACAATGTTGAATCCTTTTTCTGAAAGTGATTTTGCTAAAGTTTCTGCATTTTTAATTATTTGTTTCTGATATTCATTAAATTCAGGGGTAAGAGCTTCTTTGAAAGCAGCAGCTTTGGCTGCGATGATATGCATCAGAGGTCCACCTTGCGTACCGGGAAATACCCAGCGGTCAACAGCTTTGGCATATTCTTCTTTGCACAGGATCATGCCACCACGAGGTCCTCTTAAAGTTTTATGAGTTGTAGTTGTAACAATGTCGGCATAAGGAATCGGAGATTGATGCAATCTTGCTGCAATTAACCCGGCAATGTGTGCCATATCTACTACGAATTTTGCGTTCACTTCATCTGCGATTTCCCGGAATTTGGCAAAGTCAATTTTTCGCGGATAGGCGCTAGCTCCGGTAAGGATCATCTGTGGTATCACTTCCAATGCTGTTTTTCTGATCTCGTCGTAATCGAATTGCTCGGTTTCCTTGTTAACTCCATAAGGAACGATATTAAATAGAGAACCAGAAAAACTGAGAGGATGTCCATGAGTAAGGTGTCCGCCGTGCGAAAGTTCCAGGCTGAGAATAGTATCGCCGGGATTAATAATGGCAAAATAAGCAGCCATATTTGCTTGTGAGCCGGAATGAGG
>JAGLWO010000488.1 GCA_023133395.1 Candidatus Cloacimonadota bacterium
GATAAGCAGTACGGTAAATTACAGAACGTGTCTTTCCACTTCCTGCACCTGCCAGAACCAGAACAGGTCCTTCTGTGGTTGTAACGACCTTGCGTTGTTGAGGATTCAAATCATCTAGTAAATTCATGGAAATATAAATTAATTTTATTACCAAGATTTTGGTTCAGAGCGATATCCTTCTAATTTTTTACCACCAACATTTATAAAAGCAGACATCCTATAATAGTAATAATTATATTGAATAATTACATTCTGATCTTCAAATAAACTATCAGTCGGAGAAGTTATATAATCTTCGAGAATAGAATATAATCCATCAAAAGATTGAGATCGATATATATAGAAACCATCAACATTAATCATTGGATTCCAGCTTATGTCAATATAATTGAAATCATTTATAGTAACTTTGATTCCAGTAACTTTACCAGGAGCTTGGATACCACTGTTTGATGGATCGAGTGGATTGCTTCTATCCAGGGAGCAGGAAGCAAGAATAATTATAAAAGCTAAGATTAAAACTTTCTTTAAAAACATCAGAACCTCAACGTTACTCCTGTTGGAGTTATTTTAAATCCCTTTTGATGATATTCCATATATAATTCATTCCATAGTTTCTTGTTGTATTCATCCGTTGCGCTTATTGAATCATAGATAGTGTATAACCAGACAGCTACTCCCAGACTGAAAAATATTTGTGAATAAACATAATGATCTTTAGCATCAAGATAATACTGGTTTATATCTCCAATATAAGTAGATTTTTTATATTTATCATAATTCTCCATAGCCTGATCGTAAAAAAAGTAGCTTGTACCGAAAAGAATTATTTCTGTTGCTAAAAGAAAATGTCCCTTTGAATATTTTTCCGCTGTATAATGTCCCCATCCAGGTGCAACTGCAGATTTGATGATGTTTTTTGTTACGTCCTGTTTATTGAGTTCATAGATTTGTAATAATTTCTGTCTGTTATATAGGTTTTGACGAGCCATAGAATGTTTTTCTGGAGTATCCCAACCGTATTTATCAGGATTAGAGAACACCTTTATATCAAATTCAGTAGCGTATGCTGCATTAGCCAGGATTAAAATTAGTATTAATAAAATCTTCTTCATTTTATTTAATCTTTTAATAACTCTTCAGAAACTTTATTAGAAGGTGATACATCTTGAGTTTTCAGGTTAACTCTCCAAGCAAAATAATAATTTTCATCAGGTGTTAAAATATCAAACCTTACTTCATATTTATATTCACCAATCGCATAAGATACCTTCCAACCTGAAGATTTAACGTTTTCCCCATATTTATCAATAAGATTATTTTCCATAAGTCTTACTTTCTCGGGAATTATGCCTTTTTTGTAGTTTTGAATTATTGATCTTGCGAAAACCTTAGGATTTTTCTGAGCTTCAAGAA
>JAGLWO010000489.1 GCA_023133395.1 Candidatus Cloacimonadota bacterium
TATTCTTTTTTTCTTTTATGTTATTTCCTTTATCATAGTATTTTAAATACTTGGTTATTTTATTTTCTGTTCTAAAGGAAAAAAATTTCTTTATACAATCTACTGTGAATTTATGATTTTTCTTTAAACTTAAGATAATAAGTTCTCTATCTTTACTTGGATAATTGCATGAGTTTGTGTGTTTAACAAAATATCTATAATTTTTCATAATGAAACATTCCCAATCAGGTTTATTCCTTGCAGGATTTATGCCAACTCTTGGTGCTTTGTAATATTTTTTATTATCTACATTATTGAAATCTAACTTGATTTTATTATTTTCAAATATATCATGCTTTTCAATTTCTTCCACAAATCCTTTATATTTTTTCTCTTTTTCTTCGTTTATTCCAAGAATATATTTTACAACATTACAAGGTCCTTCAATCGGTTCACACTTTCCTTCATTATTTATTTTTTGAATTGCCCTAATTATAATTCCACCATAATTTATGTTATTACCAAAAGTAATGTCTAATCCTTTTCGTTTTCCCATTTTTAATGAATAGGTATATCAATGGAAATACCATTGTGCATTTAATCTTTGACGGCAATCTCTATGCACGTAAGGGTCAGGATGTTTGCATTCATCATAATAATAAAATTCAATTTCGGTAATTCGATAACTTATTTCTTTTTCTTTGTTATTAATTACAAGAATACATTTATTGAGTATTTCTTCTGCTACTGTATCAAAAGCTTTTCCTATTTCTTTTGTTGTTTTTGATTCATGTATTTTGTTTAGTTTGTTTAATAGTTCATTATTTCCCATATCATCTCCCCATCTTGTTTTATCATAAATAATTCCATGTACATTTTCAATAACGAAACTGGTTTTTTGGAATTTTAGAGTCAAGAAATAAATAACCATTGAAAAGGTTCAAGGTTCTGGGTTCGGGGTTCAGGGTTCAGGGTTCTGGGTTCTGGGTTTTGGGTTCAAGGTTCGGGGTTCGGGGTTCAGGGTTCAGGTTTCAGGGTTCAAGGTTTAAGGTTTTGTTTCTCTCTCATTACGAAGCTTCCGTCAATTACCGGACACGTCTGCTTCCAGAGCGAAGTGGAAACTTCGCCTGTTATTACATTCACAAGCAGAAGCTTGGGAATGAGAGTTAAAAAGCTGGAAAGAATAAGGTTCAGAAAATCATTTGACTTCTAAACAAGGATGTACAACTCTAACCAGCAGAGAATTTGAATGAAAGCTTCGGAAGGTGTTTCACTCTCCGCTCACATCTGCAAAGATTCTTCTCGACTCGTCGTAAACTTACGAGTCGAAAGTAATGAGATGAGGTTCTTTCTTTCTGCTTTTTCTTTACTCGGTGAGTTAAAGAAAGATTTTCTGAAGTTTATTTAACTCATCCTAAACCTTCTCTTAAAAAAAGAGAAGGAACTGTAAGGTAGAAAATCTTTATTTTATTCTTAACACATCGGTACGATGTTAAGTTAATAACTGGTTCAATCGAGACGAATGAACCAACAGACTGTGGTGCAGACGGATGAGGTAATTCTCTCAGCATTTTCTTATGTTCCCTCTATTTGAGCGAAGCGTTAAAGAGAGGGACAGCCTGCCTTCGTTGAACTACGGCAAGGCAGGCAGGGTGAGTTAGAAAAGGGGATGAGTTTCATAAAATCATTTGACTTCTAAACAATGATGTCCAACTCTAACCAACAGAGAATTCGATTAAATATATGAGTTCTGCAAAATAGAGTGTTTTTGTCATCCTGAGGAATTCCGCCCACTTTTCTTACGAAGGATCTCCGCTTATAATGAGTACTTGTCCGGCTCAGACGGATTCTTCGTCGAATGCCTATATAGGTTCATCCTCAGAAAGACAGATATTTTTCTACTATGCAGAACTCATGATTAAATTTTTCATAGGAGATAATGATGTGTAAAATTTTAAAAAACAAGTCCTTCCTCCTGGTTATGCTATCCTTACTATTTTTGAGCACATCCCTGTTCGCAACAAAAGAAAGTTATAAGGAATTATGGGAAGAAGTTCAAAAATCAGAGAAAAAAGGACTACCAAAAACTACCCTGAAAATAGTCGAGCAAATATACGAAAAGGCAAAAAAGGAAAACAATGCTTCACAATTCGTAAAAGCTGTGATCCACAAAATGAAATTCTCTGTACAGGTAGAAGAATTTTCCGATATAAAAATAATAAACAATTTAAGAGAAGAAGTAGTTGATTCAAAATTCCCCATAAAACCGGTTCTGCATTCCATTCTTGCAGATTCTTACTGGCAGTATTTCGAAAGGAACCGCTGGAAATTCTATGATAGAACAGAAACCGTCAATTTCCAACAAGACGACATCAGCACCTGGGATTTGAAAACAATATCAAAAGAAACAATTAAACATTTCCAATTATCGCTACAAAATCCTGAAGAACTTAAAAAAATATCTCTGGATACTTACAGTGAAATAATAAGTATCGGAAACACCAGGCACCTGCGACCTACTCTTTATGATTTCTTGGGTCATCGAGCAGTGGATTTTTATATCAATACAGAACCGGGTCTGATAAAGCCTGCTTATGAATTCAAAATAAGCGATACAAGCTATTTCCAACCTGCAGAAGAATTCGTAAACTTGAAAATAGTCACTCAGGATTCTCTCTCCACTGAGTTTAATGCACTCCTGATTTTACAGGACCTGATAAAATTCCATCTTAAGGATGATAAACCGGATGCCCTCATCGATGTGGATTTAAAGCGTTTGAAATTTGTTTATAATAAGTCGGTAGTAGAAAATAAAGATGAATTATTCGAAACAACTTTGCTCAATCTCAAGAAGAAATATGAACAATCACCTGCATCTGCAGAAATTTCCTATGAACTTGCAAACTTATATTTTCAATTGGGACACAATTATAATCCCCAGTTCTCTGAAGATTACAGGTGGTATTTCAAAAAAGCTTTTGACCTTTGCCAGGAAACGATTAAACGCTTCCCCGGAACATTTGGTGCAGAAAATTGTGAATACTTGATTTCCTATATAACTGAAAAAAGTATCTCACTCCAAACAGAAAAAGTCAATTTACCCAAAAAACTATCTTTAGGACTGTTAAGTTATAAGAATGTAAATGAATTTTATTTCAGGGTCGTTAAGTTCA
>JAGLWO010000049.1 GCA_023133395.1 Candidatus Cloacimonadota bacterium
GGTGGAGTATGTTCCATTGGAATTTCCTTGATTAGCATTCCAACTTCATCTAACAAATTTTTAACCTTTTTTTCATCTCTTGTAGCAATGCGTCCAGCATTTAAAGCTTGTTCCATAAAGCAGGGAATACAATCAAGATATGTTTTCAAAAAACACCTCTCTTTTTGAAATAATTTTTTTTCCAAATTTTAGGAACTTTCTGGTTCCGCCATCATTTTGAATAACATCCAGAACTCTTCTGTCAAATTTATTGAAATTTGAGCCAAAGATCATTTTGATGTTTTTGTACTGTAGAATATCTTGTGTCATAATAGAAGAAGGTCCGAGCATAAAAATTTCACAATTATCATTAGTGTTATTAATTATATTTAAAAAGGTGCTATTGAAAATCGATGTTGAGGTTAAAATGATAGCATCTGCTTCTTTTATATATTGTTTTTGCTTAAAATTTGAAGCTAAAAAAGAATCAGACTTTCTATAATCGAAAACAGTAATCGGAATATTATTTTCCTGAAATTTTTTAACAATCGGTTTAAACAATCCAATCATCACAATTTGTTTGTATCTTCTAAAATTGATTGTCTCGAAAATATCACCAATCCCATTTAATTTATTGGAGTAATTTAGCAACGCATTAAAATAAGCATTTAAAACAATTCGATGAGAAAAATTTTCCAGATTCAAATTTGAATAGGTATTGATTTCAGTATTTATTTTATATCCTAAATTTGCACAAACTCCAATATTGCCGTTTTTCAAGAGAATAGCTGTGTATTTAGCACCTGTTATTAATTTATTTATTTTTCTCAAATTAAAGTTATATTTTTCTAATAATAATTCTAATGGATCGATATTATTTTGATTCTTCATCTATTTCACAATTGGCAGCATATTATTAGGATTATAAATTGCCTTTTTCTTTTATAAAAAATATTTTTCCATTCTATCAAAAGCTTTATTTATCTCTTCTTCAGAAATACAGAAGGATAATCTTAAATGACTTTCTCCGGTCGGACCAAAAGCAATACCAGGTGTTGTGGATACTCTCGCTTCTTTTAGAAGCTTTTTGCAAAAAGTAATGGAATCCTTTCCTTCTTGTAAGAGTATTTTGGGAAACATAAGATAAGAACCACCCGGTTTGTTATACTCAAAGACTGACTTGAGATTATCAAGTCTTTCACACATCAGGTTTCTGGTATTAAAATAATGATCTTCAAATTCTTTAACGCAATTTTGAGAACCTTTCAATGCAGCAAGAGCAGCATATTGCGAAACAACAGGAGCACAAATTGCAAAAGGAATATGTGCTTTTTTGATTTGTGGAATAACTTCTTCGTCCGCATGAAGGTAACCAATCCGCCAACCTGTCATTGCATAAGTTTTGGTGAATGTAAAGCAGCTGATAACATTTTTTTTCATCTCAGGAATGGAACCAATACTAAAATGTTTTTTACCATCATATATAAAATATTCATAAGCTTCATCTGTAATAATCATTAAGTTGTTTTCCAGAGCAATTTCAGCTATTTTGCGAAGTTGTTCTTCAGGGAAAACAGTTCCTGTAGGATTATTGGGACTGCAATACATTATCGCTTTGGTTTTGGGAGTTATTGCATTCTTAATTGCTTGTATATCCAGAGCAAAATCATTATCTTCAATTAAGGGAACCAGAACAGGTTTTCCGGAAGCAATCCTCACCTGACGAATATGTGTTGAATAGGTTGGAGTAGGTAGAATGACTTCATCGTCAGGATCAATGATAGCCATTACTGCTGCAGCCAGTCCTTCAATTGCTCCGACTGTAACCAATAGTTGAGAAATATCAGCATTTATATTGTTATCACGTTTTAGTTTTTTAACAATTTCCCGTCGTAACTCAACCAATCCATCAGTAGGTGAATATCCTCCAACCAGTCCGTTTCTTATGGCAGAGATAGCAGCTTCTTTGATATGCTCCGGAGTATCTGTAGTTGGTTTTGCCCATGATAAAAAGGCAACATCGTCAATTTCTTTTGATAATCTTGTCATTTCGTGAAT
>JAGLWO010000490.1 GCA_023133395.1 Candidatus Cloacimonadota bacterium
ACAGCAACATATTCGGATATAGAAGATGGGTGGACAGGAACAGGTAATATTAACAGTGATCCGATGTTTGTGAACCCTGGTAGTGGAGATTACCACCTGCAGTCGACTTCACCGTGTATAGATGCTGGAGATCCAGCATCACCATTAGACCCGGATAGTACAGTTGCAGATATGGGCGCTTATTATTTCCACCAGATAACAGCTCTTGATCCACCACAAAATGTAACGATAGAAATCATCGGTACAAATGTTTATCTCAGTTGGGATGCAGTTACAGGTGCGAATTCATATAAGGTTTATTCGTCTGATGATTCATACACCGGTTTTGTAGAAGATACTTCCGGTTCATTTGCTGGAGAAACCTGGAGTGCTCCCATTGGAGACGTAAAGAAATTCTATCATGTAATAGCAAGCACAGAAACAATCAGGGCTAATGATCCTGATTCACAAGATGCTTATCAGACGGATAGAAAATCAAGATTTGATTCGAATAAATTCATAAATAGAAAGAGAAAATGAAATAGGATATTTCACAATCTTCCACATAAAAGAACAGTTAATAGAATCTCACCCATTCGAATCGGAACGACATAATTTCCGGTGGAATGCATCAAGGCAGAGTTCAAGTATTTATTTCTACAAATTAATAGTGGACGATAAAACTATCGCCACGAAGAAGTGTCTATTGTTGAAGTAGAGGTGACTCAAACAGCAGGGGTGAAGTGGAGACCTGCTTTAATGCATTTTGTTTGAGGAAATGAACACATTCAATATATAATGGTTTTTAGGAGGTCTTTTTGAAAAGAATAATAATTCTATTTTTCCTGATAATTCTTATCTATAATTTATCTGCGTCTTCATCTATGTTACGAGATGAACCCGGAACTCTCGATTGGTCTTTTGAAACAAATTCAATTATCTTTAAAAGTTCTCCGATGATAGATTCTTTTGGAAATATTTATTTTGGGAATTTGGGTGATTCATTATACTCCTTAAGTCCGACCGGAGAACTGAATTGGGCTTTTCCGACAGGATCTATTATTACGGCCTCTCCGGCAATTTTACCTGACGGAAGGATATGCTTTGGAAGTCGCGATCATAATTTTTATATGCTGAATAATGATGGCTCAATCTCCTGGAGTTTTGATGCCGGATCGAGCATACCACGTTCCGGTGCAGTTCGGTATGATGGTATTATATACTTCAGTACTGATTCTGATATTCTTTATGCTTTGAATTTCGGAGGAGGTGTTCTCTGGAGCAGAAATTTACCGGAAGAAATCAGATCATCACCTGTTCTCGGTCCGGATGGTACAATTTATCTTATGACTTTAACAAAATTATATGCCTTAGATGAAAATGGAGTAACTAAGTGGTATAAAACCGGTGCTTCATATTCTGACCCGGTCGTCGATGGAAACAGGATTTATTATTTCAATAATAGCTATTTGAAAGCTGTAGATTTCAATGGAAATTCAGTTTTGAGTATTGGTATAGGAAATATCAATAATACTCATTCGACCCCTGCTATTGGGAAAAAAGGAAATATCTATTTTGGAACATCTTTGGGACAATTAATGGCATATAATCGAAACGGATTATTATTGTGGTATACTGCATATGAACCCGGAAGTCATATTAAAACAGGTCCACTCATCGATGATGCAGGCAATATTTATTATGGTTGCAATAATGATAATTTCTATTCTATTGCATCTGATGGTTCGCAAAACTGGGTATTTCAGACTAATGGATCAATAACTTCATCTCCGGCAATCACCTCAGAAGGAAATCTGGTCTTTGGTTCCTATGATGGAAATCTCTATTGCCTGAATGGTTATGAAAGCGAATTGAGTAAATACGCATCTCCTATGTATGGAGTAAATTGTTCCCGAACTTTCAGTCATTATTCCAATATTTATCCTTCACGAAACCGTATTTTATTTGATTATACAATTGTTAATACAACCGAAGAAGACACTTTGATTGTTTATAATAATACGGATGAGACAGTTCAAATTTTCTTTGAATGCAATTCCAATATTTTCCAGGTAAGTTTATTAAATCCATCCAACCAGATAGCTCCCAATGATTCTCTGGCTCTTTTGATCTCATTTCAACCGATGGCAGAAGAAGTAACCGAAGCCAACCTGATAATTTATACAAATGATGAAAACGCTCCTAAACGAAATATCTATTTATATGGAAATGGAGTTCATCTCGATATGGGTGAAATGATCTGGAATCTGCCTTTTAATGATGATAAGATGAGCTCTCCTGCAATGGATGATAACGGAGTGATCTATTTTGTCTGTGGAGGAAATGTCTATGCTGTCTCCGAAAATCAGCAAATTCTCTGGAATTATTATATCGGGGGAATTGCAGGTTCTTATGTTGCCATACCTATTATTACTCCGGATAATAAAATATTGATTGTTAAAAGATCAAATAACACGTTACATTGCATAAATAATAGTGGCAATCTGGAATGGATCTATGAATCAGATTCGGATTTTTACCATTCTCCTGCTGTTGATTTGGATGGAAATATTTTCATAACAAACAGGAAAAACCTGATTTCCCTTTCTTCAGATGCAACTGAACGATGGATTTACCATTTTGGAAATATCCAGGCAGCTTCTTCTCCTTCGATCAGTGCTGATGGTACGATATATTATAGTAATTCAAATTCGCAACTGATTGCAGTTACAAAAAACGGATTGCATAAATTTACTTTTCAGGGAGAAGAATATTTTAAACAACCTGTAATCGATGATGATGGAACAATTTATATAACATCTCTAAGCATGACTATTTCAAAGTTTTATGCTATTCATCCTGATGGCAGCCTGATAAATCAACGTAATCTCTATGGATGGGCTAAATCTCCAGCAATAATTGGTAATGATTATATCTATTATGCCTTGCAGGTTTCCGGAGGTACCAGGATCTATTCTTTGGATAAAGAAACTTTTTCAATAAATTGGACTTCTCAACTCATTTCAGGATATTATTCTTACTCTCCTACATTAGCTTCCGACGGTTCGATTTTTATAACAGGCGATGCCAGTTCATATAATTCATATTTATCTGCAATAGATTCCCTTGGTCACATTAAATGGGAATTTAATCCTTATGAACTTGAATTTACTTGCAGAGCAGACAAAACTCCGCTGATTCATTCAAATGGAAATATAATTATGGCTTCATATAACAATGCTCGTCTTTTTGCCATTCTGGAAAATGTTGTTTTAGCGGACAGTCCTTGGCCCACTTTGGGACAAAATGCAACTCATTCCAGTATGGCAAAGAATTCCATTATTTCAGGTCCAGATATTTTGGTTGATAAAGATAATCTCGACTTTGGAATAGTTGAACCCGGTTCTTCTGAAAGCCTGGATTTCACTATTTTCAATGATGGAGATTCTTTACTTGTTTTCACATATGAACTCACAGGTGAAGGATTTTCTATTCCAAATATGACCAGATATACATTATCCCCGGGAGATAGCATTGCAGTAGAAATAGTTTTTGCTCCCCTGGAAGATGAAGACCCAATACATCATGGTTCTTTGATAATAAATTCAAATGATTATGATCAGCCTCTAATTACAATTTCTCTTTTTGGAAGAAGCAATTTGGAAGGTACAATAAAATGGAAGATCCGGTTAATGACGGAACTTCAATGCACTCCTGCTATCGATGATCTAGGAAATATTTACATTTTTGATAGTGATCTTTATTGCATTGCTCCTGATGGTGAAATCAAATGGGTGCGTGATTATTTTAGAGATAGATATTATTATTGCCGCAATGTCACCATTTCCGATGATAATGAGATCATTTATGTTCCCCCGATGAGAGCAGTCGATTCGACCGGAGTTTTACTTTTTAATACACCTGTCTATGGTGGTTTTGCAACTCCGATTGCTTTAGATGCCGATCATCAATTATATTTTGGTAAAAAGGGTGGCGGAGTTGCTGGTTTATATGCCTTTAACAGTGATGGCGAAGCTCTTTGGAACTATCATACCTATAATGTTTATGCTTCCCCGATTATCGATCCTGAAGGTAATATTTTCTTTATTGGTTCACATTATAGTGACTTTGGAGGAGTTTATTCTTTTGATTCTGATGGAAATATGAATTGGTCTGAATCCGGTAGTTTTTATAGATACAGTCTCGCCTTGGGATTTGATAATAAACTGTTTGCTCTTGATTATGTTTGTCCCGGAACCAGAGATGTTCGGGCTGTTCTGAAATGTTTTGATACGGAAGGAAATTTTTACTGGGAATTTATGGTTCCTCATTCCGGTTATGGTTTTCCTGCAACTTCACCGGTTATCGATGAGCAGGGAAATATCTACTTTGCTAATACTATTGGAGAATTATATTCGATCGATCCCGAAGGAAATATGAATTGGTATTATGAAGTTCATGAAGATATTCAATCTACTCCTGCAATTGCCGCAAATGGAGTTATTTATCTCGGTTGCAATAACGGAGCTTTATATGCCATTAACTCTGATGGAACTTTACGTTGGTCATACCAAACCGAAAGTGAGATCAATGATCATATTGTGGTTACAGATGACGGGATGATCTACTTTACCAATGAAACCGGATATTTATATGCGATTCACGGTTTGAACGGCGGTTTGGCTGATTCTCCCTGGCCTATGATCCATCAAAATCCCAAACATAACTGCCGGCTCGATGAATATTATGTAAGCTGCGATGAGGATAATATTGTTCCAAAAAATTATTGTCTAATAAATTATCCCAATCCCTTTAATCCGAGCACAACTATTTCTTTCTTCACCGCAGAGGACGCTGAGAACGCAAAGATAAGTATTTATAATATTAAGGGTCAAAAAGTGAAAACTTTGAATTTGGAGTCGGCGAGTCACTCGCCGTTTTTTGCCGACGGAGTCGGCTACTCCATATCTTGGAACGGAAATGACGAAAATAACCAACCAGTTAGTTCAGGAATTTATTTTTATCAGTTGAAAATATCGGAAAAAGTGAAGGCTACAAAAAAATGTTTGCTGTTGAAGTAACCTTCGGAAGGGTTGTTGGGCTTCTTGCTTATCTTGACCTTTGAAATGGTTAAATAGACATTTGCCTTATCCCTTTAAAGCTCTGGACGAAGACCGAGGGTGAGTATAGATTCCCGCTTTCGCGGGAATGACAGAATGAA
>JAGLWO010000491.1 GCA_023133395.1 Candidatus Cloacimonadota bacterium
ATCATTAAAAAAAGTGGTTCCTGGTTCTCTTACAATGAAATGAAAATTGGACAGGGTACAGACCGTGTTAAAGAATTTCTAATTGAAAATCAGGATATCTTGAATGAGATTGAAACTAAGGTCAAAACGGTGTTGGGGTTAGTAAAGCCATCAAAAGATGAAGGTCAGGACAAAGAGTAAATCCAAAACTATCTATACAGTACTTATAGATGAAGAAATCTGGGGGATTTTACCAAAAAAAATCCTCCATTTTTTTTCGCTCCCTCCAGAAAAGGAAATAAGACTTTCAAAAGAAGAGATTATTAAACTCTTGAGCGAGATTGAAAAGTATGTGTGGAGTAAACTTCTAAATTACATATCCTTTAGCGAGCGTTCCGTATGGCAGTGTAAGAACTATTTAGAACAGTTGCCTTTAAATGAGTGTCTGGTTGAGAAACTGGTTGATAGAGCAGTTGCAGCGAATTATGTAAACGACCAAAGATTCGCAGAACTCTATGTTGAACATTTAATTAATAAAGGCAAGAACCCTCGTGAAATAAAGAGTAAACTACTTACAAAGCATATAGATGACGGTATTATTAACGAAGTCATTTTAAACTATTTCACGCCTGAAAAACAGGAAGAAATTCTAAATCTGAATATTATGAAAGCATTAACCAGATATTCAAAATATCCAGAAAAAGAGAAAAAAGAAAAAATTCTGAATTATTTAACCCGCAGGGGATTTTCGTATTGGGAAATTAAAGAAAAATTAGATAAGATAAGAGGATAAAATGATACCTGTAAAAGTAAAGGATATCGTTGCCCACATTCACAAAATTGCTAATCCCGGTTTAGCTCTGGAATGGGATAATGTCGGTTTCCAGCTTGGAGATGCAGAGCAGGAAGTAAAAAAGATTTTATTAACACTTGATGTGACAGAGAATGCCATTAACAAAGCGATTAAAGAGAATGTTGATCTTATTATTTCCCATCACCCGCTCATTCTAAAACCTATAAAAAAGATAACAAATCCCCTTTATTTGAAATTAATAATAAATAATGTTTCGGTTTTTTGTATACATACGAATCTGGATGTAGTTAAGAAAGGTGTTAATTTTGCTTTGGCAGAAAAACTGGGTTTAAGAAATCTGGAGTTTTTATCTTCTGAAACCGGTTCAAAACTATTTCAAGTTGCTGTGTATGTTCCTGAAAGTTCAATGGAAAATGTTGCAAAGGTTGCTTTTGAAACGGGAGCAGGAATTATCGGGAATTACAGCCACTGCTTGAATGATTATGAAGTTAGTGGTCAATTCAAACCTTTACCTGGAAGTAGCCCCACAGTTGGTAAGCAGGGGAAATTAGAACGGGTCACTGAACAAAAAATTGAGTTCTTTGTGGATTCTTTCAATTTACAAAATGTAATTACAGCAATAAAAAAAGCTCATCCGTATGAAACACCAGTGTATGTTGTATATCCTCAAGAGAGAATAAGTGAAAATTACGGACTTGGTTTAATCGGAGAACTAACAAATAATTCTACTCTCAAGAATTTTGCTGAACTTGTAAAAAGAAAATTAAAAGCTCCGTTTGTAAAACTCTGGCTGGCAGATAAAGAGCTAAATTCACCTGTTCACAAAATCGCGATCTGCGGCGGGAGTGGTAGTTCTTTACTCCCTCAGGTTTATGGGCGTGCTGATGTTTTTGTCTCTTCCGGTTTTAATTACCATACTTTGTTAGACAGTAAAATTCCACTTATAGATGCAGGGCATTTTTATACTGAAAACCCTGTTCTGGAAAATCTGGCAGAGATGCTCTCTGGGTTTGATGTTGAGATAATAATGCTATCACCTGAGGAACATGAGATACAGAAAGAAATCATTTGTTAAATACAGTAGTTCGCGAGTCCTCTCGCGTATTTTTCCGTCAGAGGACTGACGGGTAACAGAATAAGGGTTTATGAAATACAAACAATTTTACCACCGTAATCTTCCACACATACAACCAGAAGATTCAGTTCTCTTTGTTACGTACAGATTGTTTTTTGAATTACCTGTGGAATATCATAATAAAATCCAGAAAATGAAATTAGAATTCCGTAGAAGGATAAAATTTTTAGATAAAAGAAAAATAGAATTAGAAAAATATAAATTCGAAAATAGACTATTTGATTTTAAAGATAATTTTATTGGGAAATTTAAAAATTCACCATTTTTGCTGAAGAATAAAAACATTGCAAATTTAGTTAAAGACAGTTTGTTTTGGGGTGTTCAAAAGAGATACGATCTATTTGCTTTTTGTATTATGCCCAATCATGTTCATATTGTAATTAGACCATTGCTGAAGAACGAAGAACCATTTCCGTTACAACAGATTATGTGTGATCACAAGCATTTCACAGCTATAGAGTCAAACAAAATACTGAAACGAAATGGACATTTCTGGCTGGATGAACATTACGATCATTATATAAGAAATGAGAAAGAATTTTATAATATTTTAAACTATATTTATATGAACCCCGTAAAAGCAAATTTAGTTGAAACTCCTGAAGAATGGGAGTTTACTTATATAAATGAAGAATTATTGTAGCACACGAGTCCCTTCATGTTATTGGTTCCATCAGAGGACTGATGGACTACAGTAACACGCGAGTCTTCTCGTGGGAGCTTAAATTAAAAAAAATTAAATTTGAGGAACCATGGATATATCACCCTGGATGCTGGAATTTATAAATAATTATGGAATTTTGGCTCTATTTGTTACTTCGTTCATAGCAGCCACTATTGTGCCGGCAAGCTCTGCTGCTATTTTGTTAGCTGCTTTGGCTGCAGGAGCACCTCCTGTTCCTGCTTTGATCGCCTGTTCAATTGGTAACAGCTTGGGTTGTGCTGCCAACTACTGGATAGGCTATCTTATAGGTAAACCGCTCATTCCCAGGCTGGAGAAGTCAAAAAGTGGTAGGAAGGCTATAGAATACACACAAAAATACGGAACATGGAGCCTGCTGGTTTCCTGGACGCCATTCTTGGGAGATCCTCTCACTATTGTGGCTGGAATATTCAGAATACCCTTTCTCAAATTCTCGATGATTGTATATCCTCTGCGGATAGTAGGCTACATTATAATTGCATTATTTTTCATAAAATAAAAGCCTTCCCCGAGAATGGGGAAGGCTGGCACTAACAATTTCAATTACAGAGCAATTATTCCTTTTTCTCACATTCACAGACAACTTTAAGGCATATAGCAAGAAGCATAGCACTGGTTGCTGCGTGGAAATAGTTAACCGGATAACCTACTCCTAGGAAAGCACTTCCTTTCAGGAATGTGATAAAACCAAACAGCATTAATATAGCGCCGATGATTACCAAAATTGAGCTGATAATTTTCATTTTTTCCTCCTTTTATTTTAGATGCAAGGCATCTTTATTCTTTTTAAATATTATCCCTTTAATCCACTGGAAGCAAAGCTGGCAATAATTTGTTTCTGAGCAAACAGGAATAGAATTATCAAAGGTAAAATACTGAACGTTGAAGCCGACATTAGAAGTGCTGTTTGAGTCGAAGCTTCCTGTGAAAAATAACTCAATCCTACCTGGAGCACGCGTAGTTCCGGGCTGTCCGTCATGATAAGAGGCCACATAAAGCTGTTCCAGCTTCCGATAAAACCGAAAATTGCAGCAGTTGCAATCACAGATTTAGAAAGTGGCAAAACTATCTTCCACAAAGCTCTCAAACGACTGCAACCATCTATATAAGCAGCATCTAAAAGATCCCTGGGTATGGTTTTGAATTGTTGTCGCAAAAGGAATATTGTGAAGATATTTGCTACCCACGGAATAATAAGTGCCTGGTAAGTATCGATCCAGCCAAGATGATTCAAAAGAACATACGAAGGAATCAAATAAACTGGTTGGGGAACCATCATCATACTGATGAAAAGGTAGAAGAAAAAATCCCTTCCTCTGAATTTCATAATTGCGAAAGCATAAGCAGCCAGAGATCCTGTAATAAGAACTCCGATTACAACTGAAAAAGAGACAAACAATGTGTTTAAAAAGTATCTACCAAAAGGAACTTTATTAAAAGCAGTCGTAAAATTTTCGAGATGAAGTTTGAATTGTCTTTGGGTTACAATACTCGAATTCGGTATTTTCTTATAAGAACTGATCCTTTCCCATTTTTCATTGAAAAGATGAACATAAGAACTATCACCTTCGTCTTTTACCAGAGTTATGCGGTATTCTTTATCATCTTCAGTATAAGTTGAAAATTCCTCGATAGGTAGAAAACCTACATTTCCTTTGTTAACTTCAAGCTGAGATTTAACAGAAGTTGTAACCATCCATATAAACGGGATTACCATTATTATTCCGCAAAAAATAAGAATAGTGTAAGTAATAACTTTTGTAGGATTCATACTTTTCCCTTATTAATAATGGACTTTCTTCTCCAGACGCTTTTGCAGTAAAGTTAGTGTAAGGATGATTGCAAATAGAACGAGTGCAATTGCGCTTGCATAACTCAGGTCGTTACTTTCCCCAAAACCTTTATCGAACAGGAAGTAAACAATAACCTTGGTTGTTCCCAACGGACCACCCACAGGAGGACCGGTCATTAAATAGATCTGGGAAAATACCTGGAATGTAACGATGGTTGTCATCATCAGAACATAGAATGTTGTAGGTGAAATAAGAGGCCAGGTGATTTTAAAGAACTGCTTTATCTTTCCTGCTCCATCAATATCGGCAGCTTCATAATAAACATTCGGAATATTCTGTAATCCTGCCAGGTAAATTATGGTATTGTATCCCAATCCCTTCCATATTGTTACAATGATAATACAGAAAAGTGCTTGCGAGGGTCCACCCAGATAAGAAGGAAGGTCAATTCCAAAATTTGCAAAAAGAAGTTGAAAGATTCCTCTACTTTCTGCCAACCAAGCTAAAGGATCAAAACCGATTTTTTCCAAAAAATAATTTGCTAGCCCGGTTTGTTGATTGAAGATAATTTTCCAGACAATGGAAATTGCAACCATGGATGTCACTGTGGGAATAAAATAAATAGATCTGAAAAAGCTTTTTAATTTTTTAATGCCATTTAAAAGAGTAGCAAAAAATAGCGACAGCACCAAACTAATCGGTACAACAAAAATCACCAAGTAGAATGTATTCAAAAGCGATTGCCAGAATTCCTTATCATAAATGAGTTTAGAATAATTTGAGAGCCCGATGAACTCTCCTGGTCCGGTAATTGTCCAATCAAAGAAACTAACGATGAAGGAAAGTACAATAGGAACCAGTCGAAAAACAATAACAATTATCGCAGCTGGTAGCAAATATAGATATGGACCGAAATTAAATTTTTTCTTTTTCATACGAAATTTACCCTGAAAACACAAACCAAATAATTACCAGAAGATTTATGATGTCAATTGAATTCTCATTAGGATTTGTTTTCCCACGAAATATGCGAAAATAACGAAAAAAAATTCCCATATTAATTTGCGTTTATTGGCGGTTGAAAATCTTAAATAAGATAGTTGACACAAAATTTCAGCAAACAATAAAAGTAATATATCATAAAAAGAGGAATTAAAGTATGATTCATATTTATACAGGTAATGGAAAAGGAAAGACCACAGCAGCTTTGGGATTAATTATTCGTGCTCTTGGAAATGGCAAGAGGGTTTGTCTTATCCAGTTTATGAAAAAGAACTTCGTTTATGGCGAGATAAAGTTTCTGGAAAACCAGCCAGGAATCGACATTTTCCAGTTTGGAACCAACCAACTGATTGATCCAAACAATCCTGATGAAATAGACTTTAAGGAAGCTGAACTCGGATATAAAAAAGCTGAGGAAGTTTTAAAATTGAACAAATATGATCTGGTTGTAATTGATGAGATAAATGTGGCAGTAAAATGGAAGCTACTTCCTTTGGAAAAACAGCTTGAACTGATGGATACTAAAACCGATGCTGAAGTCGTGATGACCGGTAGATGCTCGCACCAAAAAGTTATTAAAAAAGCAGACCTTGTTACTGAAATGAAAGAAGTGAAACATTATTTCAACAATGGTGCCCAAGCAAGAGAAGGTGTGGAATTTTGAAAAAAATAACTCTGATAACGTTATTAGTATTTTGTATATCGTCTTTATTAATAGCAGAAGAAATTTCACTTAAAGAAAAGATGAAATTGGCAAAAAAAGATTGGGAGGGATTTAACTACAAAGTTTATATATCTCCCTTGATAATTCCCGATGTGGGATTTGGAATATGTAATTCTTCAAAAAAAGGCAACTTTTATCATGAGTCTACATTTTATTTACATGGATTATACTATATTTTTGGTGAAGATAAAGATTACTTTGCCAGGTTTGGTATGAAATTAAAGAATAGTTACTTCTTAAAAAACGATAGAAGTGGATTTAACTTTTTTTTCATTTTAGGAGTTGAGAAAATATATTATGATCTTCCTTTAGATCCGGGTGGATCAAGTGGTTATAATCCAGAATGGCACACTTTTCCTGATCTGGCAATTGGTTGTGGATATAGTTGGAAATTAAATAATGATAATTATATTAGAGTTTCTGCTGATGTTGGTTTAAAAGCAGTTTTAGGAAATATCTACTTAAGTTATGTATGGTAAATGAAAAATGCAAAATTTCATTGAAAGTCATCTATACAAACGCTCTGTGCTTTCTTATCTTCTCTGGCCAGTTTCATTCAAATATTCTTTATTATT
>JAGLWO010000492.1 GCA_023133395.1 Candidatus Cloacimonadota bacterium
CAGCCTGAAGCTTACCTCCAGTGACTTTCATAAGAAAGCCGAATGAAATCACTTTTTCATATAAAGGAGAAAAATCAGTATAAAAACCGAGAAATTCGATAATTTCACCATCCAATCCTGTTTCTTCTTTCATCTCTTCAATAGCACATTCTTTCGGAGTTTGATTTATTTCAATATACCCACTTGGCAGTGCCCATTTTCCAGCTCCGGGTTCGAATTTTCTTTTTATTATTAAAACTTCTTTTTTTTCATTTATAATTACACAGGCAGAAGCGGGTATAGGATTTTTGTAATATATCCAACCGCATTTAATGCAATGAGGACGTAATTTTTCCTCATTATCGTTCTGGATTGTAAGTTCATTTCCACAACGAATACAGTAATTAATTTCTTTATAAGAATCCTTTTTCAAAGCCATTTATTAACTCTTAACCTTTAATCCAATCTTGGAAAAATTTTCACCTTCTACAATATAAATACATTTCTCCAGGATATCAAAATCACTTATAAAACGAATCTCCTCTTCTGCTGTATAGGTCGATAATTTCTTTCCATTTATATTATTTAAAAGACTAATTTTGTTTTTCGATAACATCAGGATGACACTGCTGTCAAGTCGCTTATATTTATCAAGAGAAATTTGGAATAGAGTATATTTTTCTTGGAGATCATCTGGAATAAAACCGCTATCTATCTTCCAGATCAATTTCCCATTATCTCTATGAAGACAGTGAATTTTTTCATTTTTTGTGAGAACCAGTAGACGATTAGCGTCAATCAGTTCAAGGCTAATAATCTTGTTTTCAAAGGATTTTTTCCATTTCATTTTTTCGCATTTCTTGTTAAAAACTTTTAGAGCATTTTTGGACACAAGGTAAATATATTTATGATCGAAATACGGTTTTTTTGTCATTTCAAAATCAAACTTTTGGCTCCATTCTCGTTTAAAAATAATTTCCTGATCCGGGAAAAATTCAATTTCATAACTCAGATTTAATATCTCATTTAATATTTCCTGTGATTGTTCTTGAATCTCAAGGAACTTATCTATAAGTTCATTCTTCATGAATTCAGTACTTTTTTGTTTTTGAAGATATTGCTGTTCAGCTAACCAATTCTTACCAAAAAAAACATACAATACCGAAATCAGTATAATTACAGCCATTATTACAGCAATTACTCGCTTGTGCATTTTAACTCCACCACTTAATAAAACTTCGGAAAAA
>JAGLWO010000493.1 GCA_023133395.1 Candidatus Cloacimonadota bacterium
TTGTAACTGCAGCAGAATAGACCATTGAAGGGATAATTACAATAATGGCTAAAATTAAAAAAATAATTTTTTTACTCATTTCTTCCTCCTTTAGTTAATAAGCAGGAAATGTATTTTATCATTTTTTGTCAAATTTATTTGATATTCGTAAATGCTAACTTCAGTGAATTCTCTGATAACAGAATCCAGTGGAATCACCGATTCATCACAGAAGCTTTCTATCTGCTGCATAAAATCATTTACGTCGGATCTCACTGTTCTCAACTCTTTTGTTCAATGTCTTAATTGTATGTAAATTATTTAATACTGACCAATCCAGGATTTGGAAAGAGCAGAGAAAATGATAATTAAACAAATACTTTTTAGTTAATAACAAAGACTTCCAATTTGGAAGGCTTTTTCAATGAAATAGTAAGGAACTATTTCACCAGAACCATCTTCTTAACTTCCGAATAGCGTTTGGATTGTAATCTATAAAAATATATTCCTGAGCTTTGTTCTCTCGCATCCCATTCATAATTATGTTTCCCGCTCTCGAATTGTTCGGTTAAGATGATCTGCCCCTTAATATTGAATATTGTGAGAATAGCGGTTTCGTTATTTTTTACGTCAAATCTTATAAGTGTATTAGGATTGAACGGATTTGGATAATTTGTCTTGAGGATAGTTATTCCTGGTATGATATCGAGCTCTCCCTCAGAGAAAGGAATAAATAAAGGGATAGGTCCATAAAGACTTGTCTCACCGGTATCATCTACACTTTCCAGAAAATACCAGTAAGTGTTTCCTTTGATAACTTCATACTCGTCCTGGAAAATATACGAGGTTGGTTCGGTTGTTGTTCCTGCTCCGGGAATAAGATCGAAATTAATTTGAATCATTTGTCCTGTATTCTGTGATACGGAACGGTAGATATTCCAACCTAAATTGTTGGTTTCTGATTGTGTGACCCAATTAATAATTGGTGAACCATTTCCATATGTTGTAGTGAAAGAAGAAAGAGAAACGGGAAGTGGAGATTCTCCACCATTATTCACTACAAAAGTTTCATTTCCCCTTCCGATTGAAGTCCACGCAAAAGTCACGAAACCAACTCCAAAAGTTGCATTTGCAAGAGTAGTTACATCTTCCCAAACACTTTCATTCCAATGTAGTAATACATTTGGTGTAAGTGTCCCACTAAAATTGAATGTTAAGGTTGTTTCGTTATTATTGGGAAGATTGGGAGTAAATGAAGCAGCACAATTCTCAGGATAAGGTAACGGATTATTGGGTTGATCTTGAACTAATATTGTGATATTAAAATTGGTCTCTGGAGATGAATAAGAAAAATCAATTGTTGGATTTACATTTCCTTCTCCAAGATTAATTGCTGGTAATGAAATTATTGCAGGATCACTGCCGGAATATACTTCTTCTGTATAAACAACTTCTGAGGGTACTTCATCCGGATTATCAGGTTCGCTCATCACAGTAAATTCCCAAGTTTCCGGGCTAACGAAATCACCATTACCATTATAAGGAACTACTTTCCAAGAGACAGTTTCGTTCCAGGCAAGACCGGAAAATACGTGTGTATAAATAATGTCCGAAGTATAGGCAATATTCGCTACTTCTGCAGCCCCTTTATACACTTTGAATCCCGTAGGCACTTCAAGTGATATTTTATTGTATTCCCAATCTACAGTAACTTGCCGAGGTAGATCTGTTGCTACGTGATCAGGGAAAATTAGGGTGGCAGCATTGGGGGGAGCCGGAGTATAATCCAGAAAATCAGGAATCTCGAATAGTTGTCCGTATCTTGGTATAATAACAAAATCAAACTGATCTACTCTCGTATCAAGCTCATGATAGGTCTTCACTGCGGTGAAATAATCGTGTACAGTGTATGAAAGAGCGTGAAGCGAATCATTAAAAGCCGGAGCATTATCCACCGAGGGGGAATTTCTGAATATAAAAAGATTTTCACCGTCCGACATGATGAAATTTGCAACCTTATTATAAGTCCAACCACCCAAAGAACTACTATAATAAGCTACAGGGTTTTCTAATTGATCTTTGATATCAGTTCCATCAATATTAGTTTGTGTTAAGGCTTCGTGAACTCCTGCTACAATATCTCCATTGTTATCTATTACAAACTTCATAATATAATGAAAAAGGATTTCACTATCGATCATATTATCATCATCCCAGTTTGAATGATATATGCTATACCAGCCTGAATCGGTTAAGTAGTCATCAATAGGTGCTTCTAAATCTGAGGTTAACCAGCCATTATGCATAAATGTATAAGTTTTATCATCTCCTATTATATTGAATCTAAATGGATGATTACCGTTCCCTCCTGAACCTTGTCTTGCATGCGCCAAAACAATTGATGCTTCGGTGTTATAGTCCAATATGACATCACTGGCTGTGTTAAGTTCCCATTGCATATCTTCAGTACCGTCAGTATAAAACGTATTATAACCTATTTGATACCAAGCTTGATTGTTTGAATCACCTTGATCTTCTTCGCTATGTCCCAAATTATCAGGATCCAAATA
>JAGLWO010000494.1 GCA_023133395.1 Candidatus Cloacimonadota bacterium
TAACTAAAAAATACCCGGTTGAACGTTTTATTCGTGACGAGAAACTGATGGAAATAGGTGAAGGAACTTCAGAAATTCAAAAAATCGTAATAGCCAGACAAATATTAGGAAAATAAAAAATTTAGGAAAGGAGAAGTTATGAATTTTGAATTAACTAATGACCAGAAAATGCTTCAATCTGAGGTCAGAAAATTTGCTGAAAACGAATTGGCACCATTAGCACCTGAAATTGATATTTCGGGTGAATTTCCAAAAGAAAGTATAAAGAAACTGGCAGAGCTCGGTTTACTCGGCATCTTTGTTCCCGAAAAATATGGTGGTTCAGAATTTGATTATGTATCTTTGGCCATTGCTGTGGAAGAAATTTCCAGGGCTTGTGCTTCTACAGGCGTAATAGTTGCGGTTAATAATTCTCTTTGTGCTTATCCTATTATGCAATTTGGAACAGAAGAACAAAAACAAAAATATCTACCGCTTATCTGTTCAGGAGAAAAAATTGGAGCAATAGGTATCACAGAACCTAATGCGGGTTCTGATGTCGCAGCAATGGAAACTACTGCTGTTATGGAAGGAGATCATTACATATTAAATGGCACCAAAAGATTCATAACTAATGCAGGAGAAGCTGGAATATTTGTAATTTTTGCATATACTAATAAAGAACTCAAACATAAAGGAATTAGTGCTTTCATCGTTGAACGGGATACTCCTGGTTTTTCTCTTGGTAAACATGAAGACTTAATGGGAATCAGGGCTACTGCAAACTGTGAACTGATTTATGAAGACTGTAAAATTCCAAAAGAAAATTTATTAGGAGAAGAAGGTCAGGGATTTTATATTTGTATGAATACTCTTGATGTTTCTCGTATCGATATCGGAGCTCAAGCAGTGGGAATTTCCCAGGCTGCTCTGGATGAAGCTGTAAAATATTCTAAGGAGCGAGTGGCTTTTGGCAGACCTATTTGCAAATTTGAAATGATCCAGAATATGCTTGCTGAAATGGCTACCCAGATTCACGCTGCCAGGATGCTTGTCTATTATGCTGCCTGGTGCAAAGATGCAGGAATAAAAAGATTTTCCAAAGAAGCTGCCATGGCAAAATATTACGCAGCAAATATTTCAGTAGATGT
>JAGLWO010000495.1 GCA_023133395.1 Candidatus Cloacimonadota bacterium
TTCTCCATCCTGGTTAGATTGTAATCTATATCAAATAATTTCGGTTCAAATTGGCATACTCCAACTTTATATTTCATCTATTCCTCCAGAACTATTGGATTTAGATTTTAATCTTAATTTGTTTTGTCAAATAAATCGAAAAATTTATATTATTAAATTTCTTAATATTTGTAGTAATAAATTACTGCTTGACAGAAAGATAGGTATTTTTTTTCTAAGTCTGCTTTTAAAAAAGCAAGGTACATAAAATTTAGCTGACACAAAAGTCAGCATTTTTTTGGTAAAAAAGCGTTGCCACTGATTCTCAGTGGTTTAATCGTTTATTGTGAATAAACTTGTAGGAAGGATGATGCTTGAAAGAATCGAGAAGATTGCAAAAGATGCCTGTTTACAGCATAATGTGGCACTGTATGATATTGAATTGAAACATGCTGCAAAAGGATTTATTATTGTCATTTATATTACAAAAGTAAGGGGAGTGACTGTAGGTGAATGTCAGAAAATAAATAGAACTATCTCCGATATCCTTGAAGAGCAGGACTTCATTGAGAAAAGGTATTTTCTCGAAGTTTCCTCACCTGGTTTGGAAAGAGAACTGAAATTGAAAAAGCATTATCTGAGTGCTATTGGTGAGAAAGTAAAGGTTACTTTTAGCCAGAATGAGAAAAATCTAACTAAGATCGGAACTTTGAAGGAAGTTCTTAAGGATATTATAAAGATTGAATCTGATGATGGGTTCGAGGAAATCCGATTTTCAAATATCAAAAAATCTAAAACATATTTTGATTACAAGAAATAGACTGAAAAAGGAGAAATTATGAGTGCAAACTTGATGGCTTCTCTTTCCGAACTTGCAGCTTTAAAGCAGCTTGATAAGGAGAAACTAACTGAGATTATTAAAGATGGTTTGTATCAGGCTATTTCGAAAAAATTATTAAATGAAAATGAATTGGAAATAGAAGCTGACTTCGATACCAATTGGGTTGTTGCAAAATTTAAAAGAATCATTGTAGAACGTGATATGTCTTTGGGAGAAATCTCTCTGGAAGAAGCAAAACAGTTGGATGAAAAACATGAACTTGGTGACAAGATACCAGTAGAAATAGCCATTTCAGAATTTGAGCCAAAGGTGATTAAAAATGCACGAAAAGCTATTCTTGAACGTATAAGGATGTTAGAAGAAGACAGGATAATGTTTGATTATGAAAATCAGAAACATCAATTAATTTCAGGTAAAATAAGAAAAGATGATTATAATGGATACCTTGTAGACATTGGTTATGCTGATGCTCTTTTACCTAAAGATGAACAAATCGAAGATGAATTTTATAAAGTTGGAGATATGATTCGGGCTTATGTGGTCAATATTCGTAAAAGAAAGAATGATGTGATTGTTATTTTGTCTCGAACCCGTCCTGAATTTGTAAAGAAGATATTTGAATCTGAGATCCCGGAAATAAACTCCGGTGATATTGAAATTAAAAAGATTGTTAGAGAACCAGGGATAAGAACCAAAGTTTCAGTTCATTCTAAGGATGAAAACATTGATGCTACAGCAGCATGTCTCGGTCCGCATGGTGTTCGTATTGAATCTGTCAGGAATGAATTGAATGGTGAATTGATCGATATTGTTTTGTGGGACGATTCATCGGAACAGCTTATAGCAAATGCTATTGGTCCGGATCTGGTAGAAAAGGTTTATCTTGCAGAGAGAGGGAAATTTGCCCGTATTATAGTTAATGAAAAAAATAAAAATCTCGCTATCGGGAAAAAAGGTAAAAATGTTAAATTAGCAGCAAAATTAACAGATTTCAAACTGGATATTTACACCGAGGAAGAATTTGAAGAAAAAATATCAGAAGAAAGAAGGATTACAAGTCACGTGAGTGATCTTGATGGTGTAACTTCAAAGGTTGCTGAAGTTCTCAAAACCCACGGTTATACATCTGTTCAGGATATATATGAAGCAAGCATTGATGAATTGTGTCATCTAGAAGGTTTAGGGAAGAAAACAGCAGCTAAAATCAAGGAATCATCGAAGTATTTCTAATGCCAAAAAAGTCGTCAAAAGCAGGTCATGTTCCAGAGCGAACCTGCGTGATTTGTAAGAAAAAAAAGGAGCAATATAAATTGATCCGTTTTGCTATTCTGGATTCTGAGATAGTTTTCGATCTGAAAAGAAAAATTGCATCTCGTGGATATTATGTGTGCGATGGCAATGATTGTCTGGAAAAATTAGATAAGTGGTTACAAAAACATATTAAAAAAATAGTTAGGTAGGAAATGGAAGGAAAAATTATAAACTTGTTACATTTAGCCAGGAAGGCAGGTAAACTGCAATTTGGCTTTGATGCCTGTGAAAAATCTTGCTTCAAGGGCAAGTCAAGACTTGTTCTATATGTTTCCGACCTCGCTGAGAATTCAAAAAGTAAACTTATCAATATGGTACATGCTAATAATACAAAGGCTATAGAGATTGGAACTAAAAAATTATTTGGTGAATCGTTTAAAACTCGAGATGTTGGAATTATCAGTATTGAAGACCACAATTTTGCTAAAGGGATTATCAGGTTGATTGTATAGGTTGGAGGAATTATGACGATACGAGTACATCAATTAGCTAAAGAATTCAAGATTTCTACAGCAGCTTTGAAAAAGCATCTGGGTGATATGGGAATTACGGTTAAAAGTCACATGAGTCCTGTAGAGGATGATGTTGTTGAAAAGATACGTGCAAAATTCAGTGAAGAAGTAGCAGCAGTTAAACAGCGACAACAGGATAGAAAAATTTATCATAAAAAAATAATCTTAGCAGATAAGAAAAGAAGAGAAGAAGAAAAAGCTAAGGCAGAAAGAATTGAGAAAGCCCGGAAAGAAGAAATAACTGTATTTGTTGAGAAGCAAATAAAGAAAACCGAAATCAGAGGAACTAAACCGTCATATAAACCTTTCCAAGAACATGAAACAAGAGAAGCTCCCATTGTACTACCTGAGATTTCCGAGGAGAAGAAATT
>JAGLWO010000496.1 GCA_023133395.1 Candidatus Cloacimonadota bacterium
TTACTCTTTATGAAGTTGGTGGTGGTAGGAGATTCATTTCTGAAAACATATTAGATCTAGTTGGTTATCCAGCTGAAGAATTTGTTCAAGATAAAAATAAATTTAAAAACCTCATACACGAAGACGATAGAAAAATAATTCGAAATAAAGTCCACGCCTGGAAAGAAACTGGTGCACAAGAAATAATAACACTTTGGTATAGAATTAAAACTGCTTCTGGAAAATATATCTGGATTGAAGATAGGATGGTTTCAATAAAACCCGAAAATGGTAATAAATATCTAACTGGTGTTTTAATAGATAACTCAGATCTCAAAAGAGTAGAAGAAGCATTAAAAAAGAGTCAATCCCGTTATAAAGCTGTAGTTGAGGACCAAACCGAATATATCAACAGATTTCTGAAAGATGGGACATTAACATTTGTAAATGAAGCATACTGTCGTTATGCTAACAAGAAAGCAGAAGAATTAATCGGTACGAATTGGATTAAAGATCTAATGGAAAAGAATCAGAAAAATATTAAAGAACTTTTAGGTACTTTAACTTTAGAAAATCCAGTAGTGACTCGAGAATATAAGAAAGAATACCCCAACGACGGAATTAAGTGGACTGAATGGACATATAGAGCACTTTACAATGATGATGGAGAAATTATTGAATACCAATCAATTGGGAAAGATATTTCTGAAAGAAAAAACGCTGAAGTAGAAAAACAAAAAATACAGGATCAATTTTTCCAAGCTCAGAAAATGGAGTCAGTTGGTCGTTTAGCAGGTGGTATTGCTCATGACTTTAATAACTTGCTTACAGCAATAAACGGTTATGCAGATCTTGCGAAATTAAAACTTAAAGAAAATGATCCAGCATTAAAAGATATCATAGTAATAAGAGACTGTGGGGAAAAAGCTGCAAAATTAACCCAACAGCTTTTGGGATTCTCAAGAAAACAAATTATTGAACAGAAAACTATCAATCTCAATATAATTATTGTTGAACTTGAAAAAATGCTGAAACGACTTATTGGTGATGAAATTGAACTAACCTCAATTACCGAAGAAAAAGAAAGTGTCGTTAAAGCAGATCCCGGGCAGATCGAACAAGTGCTGGTTAATCTCGTTATAAATGCACGTGATGCTATGCCTGAGGGTGGTAAGATAATTATCAAAACCTTCAATGAACATATCTCACAGAAAACTGCGATGAAATTAAATTTCGAAAATCCGGGTGATTATTCAGTAATTTCTGTTAAAGATACAGGAATTGGAATGAATGAAGAAACTCAAAAGAAAATCTTTGAACCTTTTTTTACTACAAAAGAAATTGGAAAAGGAACCGGACTTGGACTTGCTACGGTATTTGGAATAATTAAACAAAATAACGGATATATTCTTGTTGAATCGGAGATTGGTAAGGGAACCACTTTTAAGATATATTTTCCGCAGGTTGATGCAGAAATTTCAGAAGAAAAGCCAATGACAGAAGAAATTGAGGAACTTCAGGGTGGTTCTGAAACAATTCTTCTGGTTGAAGATGAAGAGAGTATACGTGAATTTGTTGCTTCAATTTTAGAGGAATATGGATACGAAGTTCTGAAGGCAGCTAATGGTGAGGAAGGATTAAGCATTTCTAAGAAGCATAATGAGTCGATACACCTTCTATTATCAGATATCAGAATGCCAAAGATGAGTGGTCCGAAACTGGCAAAAGAACTAACCATTAACCATCCGGAAACAAAAGCGTTATTTATCTCCGGTCATACAGATGATGATAATATACGGAAGGAAATATCCGAATCAAAAGCAGGTTTTTTGCAAAAACCTTTTTCTTATTCGTCTCTTATAAACAAGGTCAGGAAAATTTTAGATAATTAGTTTAAAAATAATTTGAACTAAAGGTGATTAATGAAGAAAAGAAAAGTTGAACTTGAAAAGCGAGTTTTTGTACTATTCTTTATAATAACCTTCTTACTGGTTATGGTTTTAATTTTTATCGAATGGCAACTTGCAAAATTTGGTATAACTCAATATGAAGATGTTAATATCAAGTTAGCTCTCTCAAATTTTAAAATAACTCAAAGTGAGAAAAATATAGAAAAACAAAGCATCATTCAAAAACTACAAGCAGATAATAAGATCATCCGAGCTATAAGAAACAAAAATAAGCTCCAGATAATAAAAAGTTTAAGACCATACAAAAACGATTATCAAATAGAAAACCTTATAATTTGTGATTTAAACAGAAAATTCTTATACGGTATAGAATGGGAACTTATCGATAAGTATCTGCCACAAATCTATCAACATGCTTCAAAAGACATAGCAGGTTCTTTTATGGCAAACTTCGGAGCTAAATTTTATCAGATAAACTATAACCCATTATACTCCAAAGAAGGTATTACAGAATTAATTGCTATATTTATTATTATTGAAAAAATTGATATTGAACATCTCAATCTTAAATCTGAATATGAATCAGCATTAATTTCCTATGATATTGAATTGAACAAAGCTCAAACTCCCCGAGGTATCAGGAATTTTATACCTCACTTAAACGATATAATTCAAAGTATGGCAGAAAATAATATAACTGAATCAATTCATAGATTAAATATTGAAAAGGCAGTTGGAATTAATGTCCTATATGATTTAAAGAATTATCCAAGTGGCATTTTTCTCATTGTTTATATAAGAGATGTAAATAGATTTGCTCACCAAAGTTTGTTGATATTTATTTTAATTCTATTAGCAATAACCTTGATAATGATCGGACTGCTGGGTAACTGGTTCAGCAAAACTATTCTGATTCCAGTAAAAAATATCAGTACAAAAATGCAGGATATTGCGACCAATCCTGCCACCTTAGAACCTATCGAGAGTAAGTATACTGGTGTTCTGGGTAACATGGTAGATTCATTTAATACTATGAATATTGCTCTTTCTAATCACAGTAAGGCCTTAGAGGAGTATAAGATCATCACTGATAATATTGATTCAGGGATTTTCTGGTTGGATAATGATTTCAATGTAATTCTATCCAACCCAAGTTTTATGAAAATTATCGAAAAGGAAAATAAAAGTCAGATAATTGGAAAAAACTTAAGCGAGTTGCTTGGTGTAAAAGATAAATCCCTTGAAAAAATAAGGGATAACAGTACAACTCTTCCACATTTAGAAATTTACCCCAATAATAAATTCAAATTTGTCATTTTTAATATTCGAGGTGTGAAATACAATAAAGGTTTCAGATTTTTCGGTAGCATTACAGATATTACAAAAGAAATAAGAGAAACAAGAGCCAGAGAGACTCTTGAACTCGAATTAATAAAAAGCAACAAAGCTGCAGAAATAGGGAAAAAAGTGGAAGGTATTGTTCATAATATAAATTCACCACTAAATTCCATTCTGGGTTATGCCCAGTTAATTAAAAAAGATCATTCTGATATTCATGACATTGATAAAATTATTGATTCAGGGAAAAACATTGCACAAACTGTAAAAGGATTACTTACAAAAGTTAAACAGAGTGAAATCTCAATGATTCGTCCTATAAATATCAACGAACTTATAACCCAGGAATTGGACTTCTGCCGACATAATCTCTTCTTTAAACATTATGTAATACTGGAAAAGGATTTCCAGAAAAATCTACCAAAAATTAAAGCAGCATATGGTGAGATAAGTCTGTGTATAGCAAACATTATAAACAACGCTATCGAAGCATTGAAAAAAAGTGTTGAAAAGGAACTCTGGGTAAGAACTTATCAACATAATGGTATGGTAGCAATTGAAATAAGGGATACTGGAGAAGGTATCGAAGAAGAAAATATACCAAAAATTTTTGAATCTTATTTTTCTACTAAAATTGGAAAAGAGGGCTCTGGCTCTGGTTTTGGACTGGGACTGGCAATCAGTAAAAACATTGTTGAAAAGTATCATGGAAAGATCACAGTTACCTCACAATTGGGAATGGGAAGCACTTTCACAATATTTTTACCCTATAAATAAAAAAGGTGAAAAATGTCAGAAAAAATTGAAAAAGATGAAACCAAAAAAATGGCAAAAATACTAATTGTCGATGATGAGCAGGATACTCGTGATATTTTCCGCAGGCAATTAGAAGATGAATATTTAGTTGATACAGCAGAATCAGCATTTATTGCTATTGAGAAAATAAAATCAAACACCTACCACATTGCGATGATCGATCTGGTTATGCCTGGTGAAGATGGTCTTGAACTTCTTAAAAATATTAAAAATGAATGGCCCCAGATTGCAGTAATGGTAATTAGTGGAAAAGCTTCAATTGAAATGGCAGTTCAAGCTATGAAGCTCGGTGCTGACGAATTCATCGAAAAACCTGTGGAAGACCTTGACCTCTTAAAATTAATGATAAAAAAGATACTCAAAATTAAATGGCAGACCGAGGAAATAAAACGACTTCGCTCAATATTGAAAAAGGAATTTGATAGAACACACATTGTTGGAAATAGTTTGGCAATCCAAGAAATAATGGAAAAAGTGAAGCGTATCGCTCCACTGGATACCACCGTGTTAATCTCAGGTGAAACAGGGGTAGGTAAAGAACTATTTGCCGAATTAATCTATAAAAACAGTAACCGGAAAAACAAAAAATTCGTTACAGTGAATTGTGGTAGTCTCCCTGAAAATCTTTTAGAAAGCACACTTTTCGGGCATAAAAAAGGCTCGTTCACCAGCGCTATCCACGATAAAATAGGTTATTTCCAGGAAGCAGATAGTGGTACACTTTTTCTGGATGAAATAACTGAAACTAGTCCTGAATTCCAGGTAAAATTGTTAAGAGCTTTGGAAAAAGGTGTCATCCGCCAAGTGGGCGGAGAAAATGATATTTCTGTAGATGTGAGAATAATTACTGCAACAAACAAAGATTTAGAAGAAGAAATTATTAATGGGAACCTCCGTGAAGACCTTTATTACAGGATTAATGTCATTAATCTTCACATTCCTCCCCTGAGGGAACGAATGGAAGATATCAAATTATTAACAAAATCGTTCGTAACCGAATTCTGCAAGAAATACAATAAGCCAGACCTGAAAATATCCGATGCGGTTTTTTCTATTCTGAGCAGTAACGAATGGAAAGGTAACATAAGAGAATTAAGAAATGCCATCGAACATGCCGTAGCACTTACAGATCATGATACCATCTTGTCTGAAGACCTGCCTGCCAGTATAAATATAACTTGTAAACAAAATGACCGAAGATTTAGTAGAAATTATGATAATCTTACATTTTCTAATGCAAAAGACATTTTTGAAAAAACTTACATAGAAAACCTTATGAGTAAATGCAATGGTGAAGTTACAAAAGCATCCAAAATTTCTAATATCAAAAGGCAGAATTTATACGAGAAATTTAAAAAATATGATATCGATCCGAATAGTTACAGAATAAATAAGTAATCTAATCGACTTCTTTCTCCAGAAGATAAAACATCATGATAACTATATAAAGCAGCATACAAAAATCTGCCAATAAAATGAATTTGAAAAAAATCCGATATAGCGAATTAAATAAAAATGCTGAGAATAAAAATATTAAACCAAAATTAAGCAGTCTTTTCATATTTTTTGGAATGATAATAATAAACGAAAGAAGTGGCAACCAGATCACATTGTTATAGGAAAGCCGTGCTGCAGGTAGAAAGAACTCGCTTAGAAATACTAACGTTAAACCAATCAAAAATATCATTTCAGTGGAAATTTTCTTTTTCCTGTTTCCAAAAAGGAGAATCGAAAAAAATAGAATAATAATTATTAGCGATATCCACAAAATATGAGATTGTACTTGTATATTCAGATATCTTTTGAATATTTCCTGGAAAGATGAATCTATCATGGGAAGATCACCAGAAAGAACTGAATTTTTTACACCTTCGATTATATTAAAATTCGGATGTAATTCAATTATAGGTTTTATATTACCCAGATGGAATTGTTCATGAATTTTCATCGCAGAAAAATAACTCTTCCAGATACTAAGATCTGCGACAATAAACGATGAAGATATTCCAATTATCATTCCGAGAATACTTCCAATTAATGCTTTCCATTTCCGAAAAATAAGAAGAGGAATGCCCATTAATATTACAGGAGGTCGTAAACTTATTGTAAGCCCAAGAATAAAACCTGAGATAAACAGGTTGTATTTAAAACTTTTTTTCGAAATCCAATAAGCTAAAACTATCAAGAAAGCATAAAAAACATAAAGTTGTCCCTTCTCGATATAAAGTCGCCAGAAAAAACTTCCTGCAATACATAATAGCCCGATTATCCATATTATCTTTGATCTTATTTCTGAATCTGCCATTTTAGAAAAAATAGCAATAATAAAAATTAACATCATCCATTGAAATATCGCCCAGAGGATCTGTTGAGTTTTGTAATCTATCTTGGCAAACGGAATATGTAGCAATAGAAAAGTTGGTGGAACAGTAACCCTGCTTACCGGAAGATCTTTATAAAAATCTCTGGCATCAACATAATATTCGGGTGTATCATTATCCCATTTGAAATAATAGGGGTCTTCTCCTTTTAGTAAAAGCCTTGATCCTACCACACGATTCCTGAGATCGATAGCGCCATATTTTAGAGTGTTAACCGTATCAAATGAGATACACAAAGCAGCTATGAAAATGGAATAAATCAGTATTGCATTTATCAGATGATTACTATATTTTTCTAATTCCATTTTCTACCCACTGACTTCAGTATTCTCTCAGAATCAATAATTACCAATGATAAGATCGGTAATAAAATTACATTATTATAAGAAAATCTAGCTGCAGGCATAAAGTACTCTGCTATAAATACCAAGATGATTCCAGATAAAACTATAAAACTAAATCTTGTTTCGTTACCAATAATTTTTCTTATTGCAAAACAACAAATTGTTAGAGTTACTATTAATAGAGCAAAAAGTATATTTGATGTCAGATTAAGTCCAACAGATCTTGCCATAAATTGCAATGAAGTATCGAAAATTGGAATATGCGCCAATCCCCAAAGATTGGAAATTCCCTCGATGTTTTGATATGGATATTGAGAAGAAGATGCATAAAGAAAATTAAAATGGATGGATCCGTGCATTTTCATAGCATTAAAATATTGAATCCATGTTTGTGGGGAAGCAATTACAAGAGAAGCTACCAAACCTACAATTACTCCAGCTACGTTTCCTAAAACGAATTTAAATTTCTTATATAATATCATAGGTAAAGCTAATAACATTAAAGGCGGTCTGAAACTAATTGTGATCCCTGCAACCATTCCGCTAAGAAACTCACTATTTTGTAACTTTTTACAATAAACCCAATAAGATAAAGAAAGAAGAAACATATATAAAATATAGATCTGTCCACGTTCAACGTGCAATCGCCAGTAAAAACTGCTGCCAATAAAAAATAATCCGCATACCCATATAATCTTTGATTTGATTACTGAATTGGTGCATTTAGAAAACAAAAACAAGCTTGCAATGAACAAAACCCATTGAAATATAAACCAGATATAACGTTGCGTTTTATATGAAAGTTTAGCAATAACTGCATGGAACACTAACACAGTAGGCGGTACAGTCACACGATTCACTTCCCAATCAGGATTATCACGAGGATCAAGAAAGAGTACAGAATCTCCTCTTTCCCATTTATAATGATATGGATCTTGATGATCGATAAGCAATCTTG
>JAGLWO010000497.1 GCA_023133395.1 Candidatus Cloacimonadota bacterium
GAATATGTATATAATACTGCCAGAGCATATAGAATGGCTATTGATGATCCATCGAAAATCGAGACAGCAAAAGAAATTCTGAAATATGATTTTGGCAGGGAAAAAACCTCCTACTTCTTTGGTGGAGATGTAAAGAACGCAATTACAAAAAATCCTTACATTGGTATATACATCGGCAAAGTAGATTCAATAGGCGAATATTCCTTTTCCTTCAAAACACTTCATCCTCTTAAAATAATGGATAGATTGCGTATTCTTCCAAAAACCGGAACAGACGCCAAAGCGATCAAGATCAAAGAAATGAAAAAAAATAAAAAAGAATGTTCCCTTGTTGAAGCTGGAGAAATTGTAACTATTATAACCGATAAAATCAAAGTTAATAAAGAAGATAAAGTTTTTCTCATCGGTCTTGCTGATATTAAATTCAAGAGTAAATTCACTTTGGAAGGAAAGAGACTGAAACTTCATCTTCCCGAGCAGAAGAAAAGGAATATTCTCGATAAAATAGGATCTCGGAAAACACTTAGCAGACAGCAGCTTTTTATCAGAATCAATTCGCTGGACTGGCTCAGAAAATTATACTTTGATAAATTCGATTTTCTTATCCTGAATTTAACTAAATCAGAGTGGGAAGAATTGAATTTAAAAAGTTCATTCCTTAGAAAAAATATTCATAAGCTAACCATTCAGCTTCCAAAATTCATTGCTGAAGAAAATATCGAGTTCTATAAAAAACTCTGCAGAGAATTTCACAGAGCTGGAATTATTAATTTTATAGTAAGTCATATTTCACAAAAAATCTTGGTTCCTAAAAACTGCAAAGTATCGACAAATGAAAATGTTTATATTCTTAATGATGTTGCAATTCAATTCCTTAAAGAAGAAAACATCAAATCGTATATTTATACCTTTGAAAATGATTATCAGAATCTGACGCTTGGTAAAGATAGGAAAGGGATCATTCCGCTTTACTTCCACACCAAACTGTTCTATTCCAGGATGCCGGTTTCTTTCAGCCACAAAGACACGAAGTCACTAAGCTTTAAAGATGATAAGAACAATTACATTAAAACAATTCGTGATGGAATAACTATAGTAATACCAGAAATTCCTGTTTCACTTTTACAATATAAAGATAAATTGGTTAAAAAAGGTTTCCGTCGTTTTCTGATAGATCTATCATACGTTCAACCTTCGCAGAATACATTTAACAGGCTATTGAAAAAGTTTCACACTTCTACTGCTGAACAGCCGGGAACAGCATTTAATTTTAAGGTGGGGTTGAGATAAAAACTCACCCTCAACCCTTCCACCTAAGGCAGATAAATTTCTTCGATTCAAAAGAGGGGAGCAAAAGGTATAAAAATATGGAGAATACCATTTTGTTGGTTCAATCATCCTGATTGAATCATTCATTTTCCCAATTTTTTTTTCACTACCCTCTCGATAAGTTCCTCTTTAGGTATAAACGGCAAAGTGATATGATCTGTTTCAGGGAACTTCTGATTAAATTCAATCGCAGTTTTAATGGAATTCGGATTTCTTGACCAGGCACGTCTGGCTACTCCGCACATTACATCCCAGGGGAAAGCAAGCTTAAGGATTTCATCCACACGTTTGCTACCATCCAAAACCATTCCGAATCCGCTGTTAGAAACTTTGCCAATTCCCACTCCGCCACCATTATGTAAGGTAACCATGCTCATGCCGCGAGCGGCATTACCTGCGTAACATTCGGTGCTCATTTCTGCCATAATATTAGAACCATCTTTAATGTTAGATGTTTCACGATAGGGTGAATCTGTTCCGCCGGTGTCGTGGTGATCACGACCGAGCATGATTGGTCCGACTTCACCACTTTTAACCATTTCATTGAATTTAAGAGCAATGGAAAGACGTCCCGGTGCATTCTGGTAGAGGATACGAGCTTGAGTTCCCACAACCAGTTTATTCTTCATTGCATCACGAACCCAGATGTAATTATCACGATCCTGGTATCTTAATTTTTCACGGCATTTGCTGATGATCTTAGCAGCAGCATTATCAGTTTTTATCAGGTCTTCTACTTTGCCGGAAAGGCAAACCCAGCGGAAAGGTCCATAACCATAATCAAAAAGTTCAGGACCCAGGATATCTTCTACATAGCTTGGGAAGATGAATCCTTCATAAGTATTTTCACCGTTTTTTGCAATTTCCTTAACGCCTGCGTCAAATACAGCTTTCATAAAACTGTTTCCATAATCGAAAAAATATACACCACGCTCCACTAGAGTTTTAATAAGTTCGAAGTGCCGTTTAAGAGATTTATCTACAAGTTTGACAAATTGTTCTCTATCTTCTGAAAGCATGCGAGTTCTTTCTTCAAAGGTTAATTCCTGCGGGCAGTATCCACCATCATAAGCTGCGTGGCAGGAAGTCTGGTCTGAGAGAAGGTCGATATGAATATTTTCTCTAACTGTATATTCTAACAAATCAACGATATTACCATGAAAAGCAACAGAAATAATTTCCTTTTTTTCCATATATTCCTGCGCAATCTTGAATGCTTTTTCCGGGGAATCTACAACTTGACCCACCCATCCCTGTTCATGGCGAGTTTTAATACGGGAATAATCAACTTCGGCAAAAATACCAACTCCACCCGCAATTTCAACTGCTTTTGGCTGAGCACCGCTCATTCCACCCAGTCCGGAAGAAACAAAAAGTTTTCCTCGTAAATCACCATCTTTTGGAACTCCAAGTTTCATTCTACCTGCAATAAGAATAGTGTTATACGTTCCATGTACGATTCCCTGCGGACCGATATACATCCAACCACCGGCAGTCATCTGACCGTAGTTTGCCACACCCAGAGCATTAGCCCTGTTAAAGTCTTCCTGGTTGTCGAACTCTCCTATCATCAATCCATTCGTATTAATTACCCGTGGAGCTTCCAAGCTTGATCTGAACAATCCCAGCGGATGACCGCTCATACAGACAAGTGTATTTTCGTGAGTAAGATTTTCCAGGTATTTTTTTATAAGCAGATACTGCATCCAGTTCTGGCAGACAGCACCGGTTTCACCATAGGTTACCAATTCATACGGATAGAGTGCAGTTTCAAAATCTAGGTTATTATCTATCATCACCTGGAATGCTTTTCCTTCCAAGCATTTTCCCTTATATTCATCTACTGGTTTTCCATATATTTTCCCCTCTGGACGAAAACGGTAACCATAAATATGACCGTGTGTGAGTAGTTCATCAAGGAATTCAGGTGCCAGTTTTTCATGAAGTTTTTCTGGGATATATCGAAGTGCATTTTTAAGAGCCAGTTCAATTTCTTTTCTATTCAAATTCATTTCGCGTTTTGGCGCTCTTCTGATTCCCTCGAAAAATTTAGGATATTCAGGAAGGATAGATTCAAGCTTAATGGTCATTGCCTTGGAAACATCCAAATTATTCATATTCGTCCCCATCTAAATTATCATACCTGTTTCTTTGAAATTATCACCAATCTCTCTCTGCTCTGTAAGTAGTTCCTTAACTTTTTCTTCTAATGCATTTACTGCATCAATTGAAATTTCATTTGGTTTATCAGTC
>JAGLWO010000498.1 GCA_023133395.1 Candidatus Cloacimonadota bacterium
GAATATTGAATCAAATACTGTATAAAATCGATTGTGTAGTTATCCAGGTTACAGCCTTCATATATTATAATTATTTTAGATTTAAGCACTTTCCTCTCACTGAGATTTTCAGTAAAATAGTAAAAAAGGTCATATTTATTCTTAAAATTAAATTCCTGTGATTTTTTCAGAATCTCGGAATATATCTTATCTGAGATGTTAGTAACAAGCTTTACAATTTCTTTAAACTGGTTGTATCTGAAAATGCTGGGTATGTAATAAACAAAAGGTAATTCCTCTTTTTCCAAGGTATTAGAAAGAGATTTAAATATCAAAGATTTACCTGAGCCAGTTTCTCCTATAAGTTCAATTATTTTGCTCTTTTCTATTTTCAACTGTTTGCTTATATCTTCTATGAGTGTAAAATTCTTTGTTACAAACTTTGCTAAAATATTCTCAATTTTTTTACTCATAACATCCTCTACTTGTTCAAATATCGAAAGATAAAAAACTTCTAACAGTTAATTTGTCAACAACGTTTTTGTGTGTAAAAAGAATTTACAGCTGGTTATGATTATATTGAATTAGAATTTAAAATTCTCGCTAAACTGTCTTTTATCAATTCAGGAGAAATTGATTTCATGCAGAGAAAATGCTTCTTAGGACACCTATCTCCACCATGTAAGGAACATGGTTGGCAAGAAATATTTGAAGATAGAACAACCGACCTTTTATTTAAAGGAGCAAATCCAAGTTTTGGATGGGTGGCTCCAAAAATAGCAATCTGCGGTATCCCTAAAGCAGCAGCAATATGCATTGGTCCACTATCGTTAGAAATCATACCATCAAACTGATCTATTACCCCAATTAAATTGGGAATATCAAATTCTCCACAAAGATTAGTTAAATCCAGTTTGAATTTAGTTGCAAGTTCTTCAGCTAAATCCTTTTCAGAACCTGAACCTAGAATTAGAAATTTACATTTCCAGTCTTCTGGAATTATATTTATGAACTCAGCCAATTTATCGAGAGGATACATTTTAGTTTTATGTAAAGCACCCGGGAAAATACCAATTAATTTCTTGCTCGAATAATTCTCATGAAAGTTCACAACGTTTTTTAATTCAGGATCTGGATACAACCTTGGATATTCAATTTTTTTCTTAATACTCAATTTATTAAGAGCGGTAAAATACAAATCTACAGTTGATAGTATAGATTTATTTGTAAGCTTTTTTATTATTTTCCACCTGAGGAAATGCTTTTTGCTGTAAGTAACCGTTTTCCTACCACACACTGATAGTTTAATAAAAAAAGTATTTAATTTTGAAT
>JAGLWO010000499.1 GCA_023133395.1 Candidatus Cloacimonadota bacterium
TCGAATGCTTCCGAAATATCAGAAAGACTCTCCAGGATAATCAAAAATAACGAGGAAAATATTAACCAAACCTTCGCTCTCTCATCAGAAGTTATTACTAAGTTGAATAAAACATTAAACAAGATGGAAGATGTAACTCAGAATTTCCAGGAAATCTCTGATAAGATGCTTCAGGAAGACAGCAGTTTCAATAGATTGATTACAGAAAAAGATTTATATGAAAATCTTTTAAAAGCAACTGTAAGCCTGGATTCATTACTCAAAGATATTAAGGAAAATCCCAAAAGATATTTCAAAATTAAAGTGTTTTAAAATTTAAATTTTTAATTGTATATTATAGATAGAGAATTCGTTAAGGAATTTTAATGAAGAAATATATATTGGTTTTGATTTTTTTTCTCGTTACTATACAAATATTTTCATACAGTTATGGGAAAAATAAGATTCAATCCTCAAAACTTGAATGGTCAAAGATTGAAACTCTGCACTTCGATATTTATTTTCAGAAAGGAGATGATCAATTTGGTAAAACTGTTGCTCTTATAGCAGAAGAAGCTTATTATTATATAAAACAGGATTTTAAAACTCCGATAAAGAATCGTATACCTGTTATTTTTTATAAGTCACATCAGGAATTTGAAACAACCAATATCATATTTCCACTTCTGAACGAAGCTGTTGGCGGATTCACAGAAACAGCTCGAAATCGAATAGCCGTTCCCTTTGATGGTAGTTATAAAAAGATGGAAGAGATCTTCGTTCACGAACTTACCCATGCCTATATAAATGAATTGAATAAGAGCAGAAACAGGTTTTTGAATTTAACCGGTATTCCCTTCTGGTTCCAGGAAGGTCTTCCTGAATTTGAAGCTGTAGGTGGGGAAGATGTTTACAACAACATGTTCGTTATTGATATGCTGAATAATGAGGGTATAGGTGACCTGAGCATGATTGGGGGATTTTTTGCTTATCGGCTGGGAGAATCTTTCCTGGTTTTTGTAGAAGAGGAGTATGGACGGGATAGTGTAGTTGAATTGTTCTACGCCCTGAGGTATAATAACACTGCTGATGTTGCCTTTAAAAAAGTTTTTGGAATGGAATTTAAAGATATCCAGCTTCAATGGAAAAACCACCTGAAAAGAAAGTACTATCCCTATTTTGCTGATTTCGATATTCTCTATGA
>JAGLWO010000005.1 GCA_023133395.1 Candidatus Cloacimonadota bacterium
TGTCCTTCGGACAATCGGAAGTTTTCTCAAATTTGAATATTTCAACAACATCCTCAAAATTTTTAATGTCATTCTTATATTTATCCCAATCATTTTGTTTCACATATAATGGAATATAATTGAATTTAGTTTTTGATTTATTCACATCATTGCACCAGGTTTTTAATCTGTTTATCTTTCTGATGTCATCCAAATCCTGTCTGCCTTTAGTTTCTATAACATAAATAGTTTTTTCATTCTTTTTTACAATAAAATCAGGATAGTAGTTACTGATATTTCCATCTTCTGCTTGGTATTCAATCTTAAAATGTACACTTGTAATATTTTTTATAAAAGAAATTATATCTTCACAATTATCGAGAAAAGCTGCAAATTCAAGCTCAAATTTTGAATCTCCGATAATTTTATTTAATACAGATTTTTTAGGTAATAAGTGTTCCTGGTAATTATAAATTGTAGGTTTTACTTTTCTGAGTTTAATATAGTTTTTTACCTCTGCAGAACCTGAATCGGAAATAGTAAGTTTGGAAATCGCATCTTTGAAAGTTGAGAAGATTATTTTCTTAGCTGTAGATTCTGAAAGATTACGTATAATGTTTCTGTCTTGTAAATCTACATTTTCAGCAAATAATTTTAATCTAATAAAATCTCTAACTTTAGGATATAGAACTTCAAAACCGCTAAATAAACGGTTTTCTTTGAGAATGGAATTAGTGAAGAAGGAAACGACATTTCTATAATCAATATGGGTTGCTTCAAAATCTATTTTATGAGAAAATTCACCGTCAAGATCAGTAAAGATAATTTCTCTTAGTTCTTCTTCTTTAAATTGCCAGACTTGAATTTTTTTGTTTTTGAAATTGTTAATATCGATCAATTCCAATTTTTTATATTCACGATAAATTCTGGGTGTGAGAACCGGAATAGGGATATCAAGTTTTTCTAAATCTTTTTCCGGATTTTCATTATCAGGTTCAATAATTAAAGATTGCTTTGGTTTATAGGTGCCACCCATTTTACGATAGCCAAGTTCGACACCTTCTTTTTTTATTGATTCAACAAAATCCATAAACGCATTGGTTCCTATAACAGCTAATTCCTCCTCTACATTTAGAGGGAACATTTTTCTTAATCCTCTTCCAATAGTTTGTTCGGGAAGTATATTAC
>JAGLWO010000050.1 GCA_023133395.1 Candidatus Cloacimonadota bacterium
TGGCAATTTTATTCAAAGTTTCCATATCAATATCAATTTTAACTTTTTGATATCGTATCCCAAATTGTGTTTGAAACGGGTAATCAACTAATCCTTTACTACCAACGCCGACAGTATAAACCTTAATTCCGAATGTGGTTGCAAGCTCTGCAGCTGTATAAGGATCAATTTCACCAGCATTATTTCGTCCATCTGTTATAAGAATTATTACCTTAGATTTTGCTTCGGAATCTTTAAGACGGGCAACTGCTATAGCAAGTCCCATACCAATAGCAGTTCCGCTGGCATCTTCGTTGATTTTCATCGCTTCCATAATTGACATCAGGATGTTGTAATCCAGAGTTAAAGGGCACTGAGTGTATGCATTCTCGGAAAAAACAATTAGACCAATTCTATCGTTCTGGCGGTGGTCTATGAAGTCAATAGCAACTTTCTTTGCAGCTTCCAAACGGTTTTTTGGTTTGAAGTCTATCGCTTTCATACTACCACTTACATCGATAGCGAGGATAATATCAATACCTTTTCCTGTGATCTGTTGCCTTTTATGTGCAAATCTTGGTTGAGCCAGAGCAATAATTAAAAGAACAATCACAAGCGTTCTTAAAACTACAGGAAAAAAATTTAAAATGCTGCTTTGTCCTGCGACTTCCTTTAGTAAATCTACTCTGCTGTGTATTAGGCGAACTCTCTTTTTTCGCTTGATTATTAATTCAAAAAGAATATATGGAATTAAAATCAGGAAAGCCCAAAACCAGTTCGGATAAACATACTCAAGCATTTTTATTCTCCTTGGTTTCGGTTTCCTTTTCAAAAGATCTGAGATAATTCTCCAGCCATGTTAGTGATTCCTCAGATTCTTTTATTTCAGGGATGAATTTCGCAAATTTAATTTTATCAGCAAAAGTGAGGAAATCAATGATTTGTGTTTTTTCTTTAAAATTTTCAAGCTGGAGGTTTTCTCTAATTTCGGTTGTTGTCATTTCTACTGCGTTTATTCTGTAATTAAGCTCAATGAAGAGTCTTAATATAAAGGAAAGTTTGAAATAGAAAATCAGGAAATCATCTTTTTCGAGTAGTTTATCTTTCTTAAGTTCTTCCAGAAGTTCCAGTGCAATTTGATATGGAGATCGCTTATCTATAATTTCAGGGATTGTCTCTTTTTCAGGTTTTTTCTTTAATAATTTCATTAAATATTTTATCATAACGATGATTAGAAAAAGTGCAATTATTGGTAAGAAATAATTCCAGAAACCCAGGTTCAATTTTAATGGTTTTGCAATATCTTTAATAGTTTCCGAGCTATCTGTAAGAACTGATTCTATATTTAAAATGAATTCGGAGGTTTTAATAAATGATATGCTATCATCAGATTTAACTGCGAATTTAAGTTCCGGGAAAGTGAATTCACCAGTATCGAATGGTTGGAAAGTGTAATCTAATTTAGTGATTTTATATTCTTTTTCTATTTCTTCGCTGGATTTGATATCTTTTAGAATGAAAATATCAAGAGTATCGATTTCCGGGGCAAAAATGCTGTCTACAGAATTTGTTGTGATATCGATAAGAACGTGGAAAGGTGTGCCAAGATAAAGTTTTTCAGGCTTTTCTAATTTGTGCTCGATTGTTTGTGATAAACCTGAAATGGGTATTAATATCAGCAGTAAAATGATAACTTGTTTCATGCTTATCTTTGACTTTTCAATCTTATCCTGAATTTGAAAAACTTCATGAGTTCAGGTACATATGGTTTATCTGTTTGCAGATTTACTAAATCCACTTTCATTTTTTTAAAACGTTCTTTTAATTCATTTTCCTGTTTTTGGATTGCCTTTATGTATTTTTCTCGAATTGTTTTATTTGAAGAATTCACACTGAAAAATTCGTTTGTTTCAGGGTCTCTCAAATGAAGTAAACCTGCGTTTGGTAGTTCGCTCTCAGATTTATCAATAATTCGTAAGGCAATAACATCATGCTTTTTAGCAAGAAGCTTTAAACTTTCTTCGTAGTCTTCATCAAGGAAATCGGAAATGACAAAGATAATACTTCGTTTTTTTATTAACCTGTAAATATATTCAACTGCTTTTTTTATGTTTGTTTTTGCACTTTTGGGTTCGAAGTAAAGGATATCCCGAAGAATTCTCAGAGCAGATTTTTTTCCTTTCCTGGGTGGAATATATTTTTCAACTTCATCTGTGAAAAGAAGTAATCCTACTTTATCGTTGTTAGAAAGAGCAGAAAAAGAAAGAACGGCTGTGATCTCAGTAATGAATTCAGATTTTAAATAACTTCTGGTTCCAAATAGGGTAGAGGCACTGCTATCCACAAGAAACATTACGTTTAATTCTCTGGTCTCTTCAAACTTCTTTATGTAAGGATAACCGTGTCGCGCGGTTACATTCCAATCTATCTGTTTGAAACTGTCACCGGTCTGATATTCCCGCACTTCAGAGAATTCCAGACCCTGCCCTTTGAAAAGGCTGTGATATTCTCCAGAAAAGAGCTCATTTACAATATTTCGAGTTGTAATCTCTATTTTTCTTATTCTTTTTAATATATCTGCTGTTTCCATTACTTCACCACGAATTTACACGAAGACGCACGAAAATTTACATTTTACATAAAACTTTGTTATATGATTTATTATCATATTCCGAAGATATGCAACCATCAGTTAAAAGCCTGACACTGTTCGGAAGGTTTTACGGTACTTCTATTTCATCAAAGAGTTTGTTGACTATATCTTCTTGTGTTATCTGCTCAGCTTCTGCTTCATAAGTAAGAATTATCCTGTGACGAAGTATATCCTTCCCGATCGCTTTGATGTCATCAGGTGTAACATAACCACGATGATACAGGAAAGCATGTGCTTTTGCTGCTTGAGCAAGATAAATAGATGCTCTTGGTGAAGCTCCATATTCAATCAAGTCAGCAAGTTCGTCCAGGTTCTTAAAATTCTGTGGTTCTCTGGTTGCAAAAACAAGATTGAGAATATAATCTTTGATTTTTGATTCCATATAGATATCTTTAATTAATTCACGTATTTGAAGAATGTCTTTAGGTTTTACAACAGCTTTGGTGGTTATTTCATCGTTAGGAACCATCTTATCCATTATTTGTAGCTCTTCTTCACGATTGGGGTAATCAATTAGAAGCTTAAGCATAAAACGGTCAATCTGAGCTTCAGGAAGTGGGTATGTTCCTTCCTGTTCTATTGGATTTTGAGTAGCCATAACTAAAAAAGGTTTTGGAAGTGGGTAAGTGGTATCACCGATTGTTACCTGTCTTTCCTGCATAGATTCCAGAAGAGCTGATTGAACTTTTGCAGGTGCACGGTTTATCTCGTCTGCTAGGATAAAGTTGGCAAAAAGAGGTCCTTTTTTGGGTAAGAATTCGCTGGTTTTCTGGTTGTAGATGAGGGTTCCAATCAAATCTGCAGGAAGTAGATCTGGAGTGAACTGGATCCTTTTAAAACTCGCGCTGATTGTGTTTGCGGTAGTATGAACTATCAGTGTTTTAGCGAGTCCTGGAACACCTTCCAGCAGGATATGCCCATCAGCTAAAAGACCCACCAATATACGTTTTACAATGTATTGCTGACCTACAATAACCTTTCTGATTTCTTCAGTTATCTTATCAATTATTTCACTTTTTTCTATTACTTTCTTATTAATTTCTTCAATAGTCATTTTTCCTCCGCTTCTATTTATTAATAATTTCTTTTCTAAAAACTGTTCCATCAATATATTTGAAATAAACAGTAATGGAATTCTTTCCAATATCCATTACAACATAAGAAGGTTTGTGACCTTTATCGGATTTTTTTCTCAGATGTCCGGGGTTAATAAAATATGAATTTTTCTTTCTTTCAAAACTCCAGGAATGAGTATGACCGAAGAGAAAGAAATCTGCTTCATTTGTAGGGTTTTTAAGATCTTCTATATTATGGATTAAAAGGAATTTCCAACCGGAAATTTCAGTAGTTTGAACCGCTGGAAGTGATTTATTTAAGTAGCCAGGATGAAAAATGCCAGGTACTTTTACTATTTCTTTTCCCTCAGTAAGGTAGAAATTCTCATCTAGGTCTTCATAGTTATCACCAAGATGAAAAATGTGAGTAATATTATCCTCGTTAGAGAAGGTTTTTCTCAATAAGACCTGATTCTTATGAGTATCCGATATAATTATAATTCTTTCCATTTCAAAATACTCCTATCTAAAATCATAAAAATATAATACACTTTAACAAATCGGTCTTATAAAACCCTCCTTATATCGTTTGTATTTTAGATATAAACGAAAATGAACTTAAAAAGTTACATTTTTTCTGGTGCTGATATGCCCATTAAATTCAGAGAAATTGCAACCACGCTCTTTATTGCAGAAATCAGGTATAACCTACTTAAGCTGAGTTCTTTATGTGCTTCATCGATGATTTTATATTTTGCATAATATCTGTGAAATACACCAGCAAGGTCATGAACGTATCCTGCCAGTCTATGAGGTTCTCTATGTTCTGCACAG
>JAGLWO010000500.1 GCA_023133395.1 Candidatus Cloacimonadota bacterium
TTCCGAACCTGGTATAACCTGCACCCCTTCGGATTCTTCGATTGAGAGATAATAAGGACCCTGTTTTGCTTCTATTCCTTTGAAATTAATGGAAGCTTTCTTTCCCTTGGAAATTGCCAGAGCTCCCTGAAAACGATTCCTGCTGAACCAGCCAGCTTTCAAACCCTCAAATTTGGGAGAATAATTCATAAACTGGGTATCTTTAAAATCCATCTCCAGATCACCAAAAGCCAGCTCGTAATTTTTTCCATAAAGTCGCAGGAAAATCCTATCTAAACTGCTTATTTCCCTTGAATCACCTTCAGGTGTTATGGGTGACTGACTATCAGAAAGCTGTGCTTCAATGTGAAGGTTATCACTTAATTCTCCATCTATTTTCAAAAACAAGGACTGGTCTAAACTGAAATCCTCATTATTTGCAAATGAAATTGATATAGTTTTACTTCCGCTAATATTCAGTTTCGTATCCCTGTAAAAAAATTTTGTCCGATGAGGAGGAAGCTTAACCTCTGTACTATCGGAAAATTCCTGAACCTGGTAATAATAAAACCGTTTGATTAATTCTGAAGGATAGATCAGATACTCAATTATGATATTTCCATGGGGTTTGAAAAAAGATATCTCACCTTTCTGATAATCTATGGAATAGTCTTTTGATCTGATAAATTCAATTGTATCCTTGAATACTTTCTCAGAATTTATGATTATTCTGTCATATTTTAATTTATATGTTAATTCATCTTCTGTTACATTCAGCCTTTCCTGTTTAATAATTGGAGAGAAAAAATTATATGAATATAAAAAAGAAAAAAGCACAAAAATGCAGAGTATAATGAGTACTTTAAATCTGAATGTCATTAACAAATTTATTTTAAAAGAAGCATCTTCTTAACTATTTTACTTTTATCATTCACTTTCAGTCTGCAAAAATAAACGCCTGAACCCACAGGTTTGTTATTTTCATCGGTTCCGTTCCAGACTACTTGCCCAATATTCAATTTACAATTTTCAATATTAAATTGTTTAACCTTCTGACCTTTAATATTATAGATTATCAGTTCGGTGTTTTCAGTGTTTTCGGTGTTTAATTCAAAGAAGATAGTTGTGGTCGGATTGAAAGGATTGGGGTAAACAGAAAGAGTATTTTTGGGTCTTACAACTTCATTATCAGTTGTTTTTACTAACGATACCAGGTGTCCTGAAGCAAGGTAGAGTTCTCCCAGTTCTTCCATATCCGGATAAGCCTTCAGGAAGCTTACATAAACAGAATCAAATTCATTAAAAATAATAGCTACGTTTGAAAGGTATGGATCAAAATCTTCAAAGCTGGTTTGCCAAATGTAATTTTCTGTGAAAACTTCCGGATAAATAGTTGTATAAGAAAAATCAAATTCCAGGGGCTGAATATTTACAGGATCATTTGCATTTACATACACTTTTGAGCCTGAGTTTGCCATTGAAAAATCACTTAGATGTTGGGGAGAAGAGAATACTCCAATTATCTGAGGGGTTGTAGAACCAATATCATATTTTAGAACCACATCCTGCTGACTGGTAGAAGCCAGAACAAA
>JAGLWO010000501.1 GCA_023133395.1 Candidatus Cloacimonadota bacterium
GGATCTATTACTTCAGAATAAAATTGAACATCAACATTTCGCTGTCCGTTTCTCTTTCTATAAATCTCACCTATTTCATAATTAATCTCTACAAGTGGAGGAACAGGCAGATCTTCCGTAATATTAGCTATTTCATCAAAATATACTTCACCGGGTGATCCAGAATCCTGATCATTAACAAATACCAAACTGGTAATAACAGGTAGGTAATCAAACCAGGCAAACCAATCATCTGCAATTGGAAGTAAAAAGAGATTCCATGTATCTTCTTCAAATGCTCCTTGATAAACAGTGATCCATTCTTCGATATCAAGTTCTTGAGTACCTGCAAAAGAATAAAAGAGAACATTTACAGAATCCATAATCCCAAATCCCTGAATTTCACTAACATCCTGAATATATGCTGCAACTTGCCAAACATCTCCAGGATCAACAATTATAGAATCAATATCCTCAATTTTCCAGGTATTGCCATATAATCTCAAAGAAAATGGAGATTCATTATAAGTGTTCGATGCATCCAAAGACCAGGAAGAAGGATTGTTATCTTCCCCAGGAAAAGAATAGAGTTCAACTTCTCCATCATCAAAATTTTCGATAATTTCCTCACGGTACGAGTTAGATATAATACTCTTGCTTTCTGAAAAACAAAAGAATGAATAAATAATAAGTATTAAAATGAACAAATGTTTTGAGTTTTTCATAATTTTTACCTCAAAGTTTTTTTTAAATAAAAAATACCGTTTATTTCTTATTTAAATATCTAAAACTTTTATTTATTCTTAACCTCTTCTCCTCTATCAATAAATCTAACTCACCAAGCTTGAAATACGGATGTTTTGCTATTACATCCTGTAATAAATCCAGACTGCCCACATAAGAAGTTACTAGATAAAACATATTATTGCTGAATTGTGCAACATAGTTATGTGTATAAATTGTATCAGTAGTTAAACCGTGAAAATAATAAACTGAATCTGGAGAACCACAGTAATAAACTAGATATGCATTTACATTTATCGGGTCTCCATAAATTGTAGTATCCACTTCTGCCCAGGTAATAATCGCATCGTTTCCTGAAATATTAATCTGTACATTTGCAGGAGGTGCTGGTGGATCATTGCCATAAACAGTAATATAATCCACTTTAGTTTCCGTATCGGTGGAATCATCGTCGTCGGTCACTGTAAGTGAAACCGTATAAATTCCCGGCAACAGGTATTCATTAGCAGGATCCTGTAGAGCAGAATTATTACCATCACCGAATTCCCAATACCATTCATCAATTACTCCTGTACCCTGAGTTGAAAGATCGGTAAAATTAACCGTTAAAGGAGAATACCCTTGTGTTGTGTCCACTGTAAAATCTGCATTGATAAACTGAGGAAAACTTAATGCATCAAAGTTATTTGTTTCAGTTAAAGCTGGTTCATATTTACCATTAAAGTTTTTGTCTTCTTGACCATCATTAAAGTTATCACCATCATTATCGGTATCCATTTCCTTACGAATACTATCATTATCATAATCAGCTGTACGCTTACAGTAAAGATCATCCGCATTAAAAACATACTCACGAATATCATTTAAGTCATTAACTCCGTCACCATCACTATCAACATTATTGATGTTGGTACCAAAACGAACTTGCTCGTCAAAATCAACCAATTCATCACCATCAGTATCAGTCCAGATACCGGCTTCATCTGCGCGAGGGGCAGCGCTTGCAGGACAAATCCAGACACCCTGGGTTTCGCCGGACCATTGATTATACTCAACCATACCCAAATCTCCAGCAATTGGATCAAGAATATAAACAAATTTCGTGACCACTATTTCTTGATAACCATAGACAAGCTGCATTTGACTGTCCCCAGTACCCGCATCGTATTTACGTGCCATAATTGGATATCCCGCATCAATAAAACTTTTAATCATATTAAAGGTTGGCGCAGAGGTTGAAAATGACAGATCACCGACCGCGACATTCAAAGACCAGGCCAGAGCATCAGTTATATCATTTGGATAGCTTAACGCGGTATTATGCCCTAAATCTCCTTCCGGCTCACCATCCCCTGCTCCGGCTTTTTCTTCCTGAGTGTAATAGGCAATACGATCCTGGCTCAAATTAGTACCAGAATTATAGTAAGTAGCAATCATGGAAATACAGGCAAAGGTGTCGTATTTTTCTCCATGGTCACCGGACTGTGCTGCTCCGGAATGGGAGTTGTGCCAGTGCTTAGCAGCACCACCAAGTTCTGAGGCACAACCATCTAAACATACCATATCAGTATCTTTGCGTTGATATTTTAAAGTAAAGTTTAGAGTTACAGGAAAGAGCTTGGTACTAATTCCTACAAATAGCATAAATAATAAAATTTTATAGACCCCTCTAAATTTGATTTTCACGATATACCTCCTTTTTTTTTGCCCGTGAAACATGCGAAAAAAGTTTTGTTCTTAAAGCGTTTTCTACGCCATTAAAGCGAGGATTACGAATCCGTAAAAAACATCTGGCTTTTTTTCCTTTTCAATTTACCGCTTTCACATAATAAAATTTCTTATTTCCTGCTACTGATGCAGACCAGCTTGTTCCATTAAATGTTCCTGTTGTATCTTCTTCAAATCCATTGTAAGGACTATCTGAAGAATAAACTTTATATGAAGTTGCGATAGTCACCGGGTCCCATGAAATAATAATTGAATCAAAATCATAACTAATAATCACATTTTCCGGAGGAGTTAATACTATCGATCCAATATTGAGATTAACTGGAATTGTTACCAGGTTATTCTCCGGATCATTTGTTGTTATTTGTAAATTGCAAAGATATTCTCCTTCTTCTAACTCATCTGTATATACCCAAAATTGAATATTCATCGACTCATCCGGGAATACTATACCATTGTTTTCATCCAATGAAAGCCAGTCGATTGGTCTGGTAAATTCTACGACAAGATTGTTATGTGTAAAAACAACTTCTATGCTATTGTTGCTGATATCAGTCCAGTTATACTCGGGACCATCAGGTTCACCTGAATCTTTCCCTGTATACCCAAATGCATCAGGTCCTCCACTACCTCTATCCTGAGGATATTCCTTTTCAATGGAAAAAACCAGGTTGGTGGGTCCAGTATTGCTAATTGTTAAGATATCACTGTCACTCTCACCTTGTTCAAGGAAAAAACAAAAAGAATCAGGAGTAAAACCTGCCACTGGTGGAAGAGTGTCGGATACTGTAATATAATTAAATTTCACAAGAGAATCTACAAAAGTGCTATCATTGATTTTTAGTTTTACATCGTATATTCCGGGATAATTGTAAATGAAAGTAGGATTCTGTTCAAAAGAATCATAAATACCATCATTTTGAAAATCCCATTGCCAACTTGTTGGATCACCATTTGATTCATCAACAAAGTTCACTTCTAAGGGCACACAACCTATGTCTGGTTCTGCTGAGAATTGGGGATTGTAATATTCAATAGAGACCGGTTCTTCATTTCGGGAAATAATAACTAACGTATTGGGAAGTATTCTGTTATCAAGAGATTCTTGAGTTTTAACTCCAATAAATTCATTATCACAAAGTTCATAAGAAAGATTTAATGTATTACCAAGCAAACGAAAATTTCTAAAAATATATAATGATATTCCATCTGATAATATAAAATTTATTACTGGTAAACCGCTAGAAAATTCCTCTTGAAAATTATATCCTTCAACATCTGTATTATTTAGGGCTGCATAAATTCCTGATATCATATCTCCATCATTTTCTATGATATGAATCATAATATAATGAAATAATAATTCACTATCAATAAATGAATCAATATCTCCATATTGACCATTCCAAATTGACGGATGCTGTAAAAACCAATCTTCTCCCAGATAATTCATTATCGCTTCTTTGTGGTCATTATAAACAGTTCCATTATGCATAAATGTATAGGTAGTATCCTGCCATTCAAATGTAAATGGATGATTACCATATCCAATTGCTCCATTTCTATCATGACCCAATACAATAACAGCATTATTGCTTTCAGTCATAATCTCATCAATAGCAATATCCAGAGGATCATCTGCTCCATCTCCATACCAGCTACCAAATCCAATTTTATACCATTTCTGAGTACTATCAACTACAACTTCTCCATCTTTGTAATAAAGAATACCATACCCATCATTATTTGTAAGAGAATCTGAACGTTCTTTCATAAATTCATAGAAATCAATTGGATCGTTATAGTCACCTGGAATTGTATCTTGTTCTGATATAGTATATTCTGTTAAAGATATGAGAGCCATCATATCACATGCATGACCGGGATTAGGAGAAATAAAACATAATATTGTGAATCCAAAAAGTAATAATGTTTTTCGAATATTTTTATTATTCTTTCTTATTATTTCATTTTCCGATTTATGAAAAATCATCTACCCTTGTTTCCTCGGATATTAATAATTCCACTTTTATACTGTTTTTCCATAAATCTTTTATCTTAATTTTTCATTTCCTCTTTCTATTTATGAATTTATTCGATTCGTATCTTCTCGATTTTCTACCCGGCTTGTAAGCATCTTGTGAATCAGAATATTTAGACCTGATTGTTTCTGTGCTTGCTTTTACATAATAGAATTTCTTCACTTCCATTATTGAAGTGCTCCAACTTTCTCCAACAAATGAACCGGAGGTATCTTCTACAAAACCGGTGTATGGATCATCTGAAGAATAAACCTTATATGAATTCGCACCTGCAACTGCATCCCAACTGAGATGAACATCCGTACCTATAATTTCGATTATTACATTTTGGGGTGGATCAGGAGCTATTGTCTGGTGGAAATAATAAGCTCCCATATCTGCAATTGTGCCGTCCGGGTCTAATGGTGATGCCGGATCACCAGCATCGATACACGGGGAAGTTGGTTGTAGGTGGTAATCTCCTAAACCGGGATCCATAAATAAGGGATCTGCATTTATATTGCCTGTTCCTGCCCAACCACCTTCTATATCCGAATATGTTGCTGCAACTGAACTGGAAAAAGTATAGATCTCTTGTGGTGAATCATCCCACAAAATAGAATTTATTAATATCGGACTGGAAAAGTAACAGAAAATCCCACCACCATTAGTAGTAGCAGAATTACCTGATATTGTTACATTCTCTAAACCCGGACTGGAATCATAATAGCAGTAAATCCCACCACCATAATTAGCAGTATTACCTGTTATTGTTAAATTCTCTAAACTCGGGGAGGATTCCCAGCAGTAAATTCCACCACCCCATAAATCAGCAGAATTACCTGATATTGTTACATTCTGTAGACTCGGGTTGGAATAACTCTGGCAATAAATCCCACCACCAGAAGTTGCAGAACCATTTGTAATAGTGAAGCCGCATAAAACCGTAGTAGAATTTTCACTATTTTCAAAGGTTACAACACTACCACTACTGTTCCCATCGATAGTTGTTGAGGAAACATAAGTTGTATCCTGGGTTGTTAAGAATAAAGAACCAACTGTAATGAGTTTTCCACTAAAGTCAATGTTCTCCACATAAGTTCCGGGCTGTACAAGCACTGTGTCTGTATCAGCAGAACAATTAATACCATGCTGTATAGTGGCAAACGGAAATTGCTCCGATCCATTCCCTGTTAGATCAGAACCGGTTGTAGAGATATGCCAGACCGGTCCGAAATGTTGATGGAAATAATAAGCTCCCATATCTGCAATTGTGCCATCAGGGTCTAATGGTGATGCCGGATCTCCGGCATCTATACAAGGGGATTCTGACTGCAGATGGTAATCTCCTACACCGGGATTCACAAATAACGGATCAGTATCTATATTATCCGTTCCTGTCCATCCACCTTGTATATCCGAATATGTTATTGTTAATGATGCAGATTCATTTATATAAATTTCATGAGGGTAATTATTCCAGAAAATTCCATTAAAAACCATTGGATTTGAAAAGGGACGACAACAAATACCTCCCCCCTGTTGAGTAGTAATATTTTCAGTAACAGTTATATTTATAAAAGTTGGACTAGCATTATTACAGTAAATACCACCGCCACTGTAACCAGATGTATTATTGCATATTAAAACATAAGATAAAATCGGGTTGGAAATATCTATGCAATAAATACCTCCTCCAGCACCTAAATCAATACAAGTATTTTCTAATATTCTAACATCTAAAACATTAGGACTTGAATAATAGCCACAAAAAATCCCCGCACCAGCATAGGCTTTATTATTCTTAATTGTAACATTTATAATACTCGGACTTGAATTATAACAAGCAATACCACCACCACAATAAATTCCGCTGGTAGCATTCAACATATTATCATGTATAATTAAATTAAATAGACTTGGGTTTGAATTCTTGCAATAAATACCCCCTCCATAATGAAAATACACACTATTACTATCAGGATCATCATAAGTAGATGTGCCGTTCGTTAAACTAAAACCATTTAATATTGAATTTAAGCTCTCAGCATTAATAAACGTTATTACACTCCCATTCTGGTTTCCATCAATAATAGTATTTGATATGTAAGAAGTATCTTGTGTGGTAAAAAACAGCGAAGCAACTGTGATGAGTTTTCCATTAAAGTTAATGTTCTCCACATAAGTTCCGGGCTGTACAAGCACAGTGTCTGTATTGGAAGATGTATTAATCCCATGTTGAATAGTGGCAAATGGATATTGAGTTGAGCCGTTTCCCCATATATCCGAACCGGTTGTAGAAATATGCCAGATAGGACCACTATAAACAGAAGGATATACTGTAATGTAATCCTCCTTTGTTTCTGTCTCTGTGGAATCATTAACATCTATCACTGTAAGTGAAACTGTATAAATACCTGGCAACTGGTATTCATTAGCTGGATCCTGCAGAGAAGAATTATTACCATCACCGAATTCCCAATACCATTCATCAATTATTCCTGAACCTTGCGTAGAAAGGTCAGTAAAATTAACCGTTAAAGGAAAATATCCATTTGTTGTATCCGCTGTAAAATCTGCATTCGGTGGATTTAAATGATAAAAATAATACGCTCCCATATCTGCAATAGTATTGTCCGGATCAAATGGTGATGCAGGATCTCCGGCATCGATACACGGGGAAGTTGACTGCAGATGGTAATCTCCATTTGCAGGATCCAAAAATAACGGATCACTATCGATATTACCTGTTCCGGTAAAACCGTCTTCTATATCCGAATATGTAGCTGTAACATCACCGGACTCAATATAGATCTCCTGTGGCGAATCATTCCACAAAATGGAATTTATTAAACTCGGACTGGAACCTGAATAGCAGAAAATCCCACCACCATAAGAAGCAGAATTATCTGAAATTGTTACATTCTGTAGAATCGGACTGGAAGAATGACAGTAAATCCCACCACCATTTTGAGTAAAATTACCCGTAATTGTTACATTCTGTAGAATCGGGTTGGCATTATCATAACAGCTAATTCCACCACCATCAGCAGAAGCAGTATTACCTGTAATTGTTACATTCTGTAGACTTGGACTGGAATCATAACAACAGTAAATCCCACCACCAATTCCATAAGTCCCGGAAGCAAAATTACCTGATATTGTTACATTCTGTAAACTTAGGATGGAATAATACCTACAGTAAATTCCACCACCATGGTAAGCAGAATTACCTGTTATTGTTACATTCTCTAAACTCGGACTGGATTGATAACAATAAATCCCACCACCACCACTAGAAGCAGTATTACCTGATATTGTTAATCTCTCAAATTTTGGACTGGAATTAGTATGACAGTAAATTCCACCACCATTATTAGCCGGATGTTCTCCTGATGCTAAACCATTTGTTATTGTAAAACCACACAAAACTGTAGCAGAATCCTCACCACTTTCAAAAGTTACAACATGTCCACTCTCATCACCATCTATTACCGTTTGAGATATATAAGTAGTATCCTGGGTTGTTAAGAATAACGAACCAACTGTAATCAGTTTTCCATTGTAGTTAATATTCTCCACAAAAGTTCCAGGTTGTACAAGCACTGTGTCTGTATCAGCAGAGGAATTTATACCATTCTGAATTGTGGCAAATGGATATTGCTCTGTCCCAATCCCTGTTAGATCAGAACCGGTTGTAGAGATATGCCAGACAGGTCCATTATATTGGTTGAAGTAATATGCTCCCATATCATTTCTAGTACCGTCTGGATCGTTATATTGTGGGTCTGGATCTCCAGCATCGATACACGGGGAATTTGATTGTAGATGGTAATCTCCATTTGCAGGATCCAAAAATAACGGGTCGCTATCAATATTGCCTGTCCCCACCCAACCACCCTGTATATCCGAATATGTTACTGTAACAGAACCGGTATTAATATAGATCTCTTGTGGTGTATCATTCCACAAAATGGAATTTATTAAACTCGGATTAGAATTATTATAACAGTAAATCCCCCCACCAGAAGAACCGGCAGTATTACCTGATATCGTTACATTCTGTAGAATCGGACTGGAATAAAAGTAACAGTAAATCCCCCCACCATAATCAGCAGAATTGCCTGTTATTGTTACATTCTGTAAACTCGGACTGGATACAAAACAGTAAATTCCACCACCCCTATTAGCAGCAGAATTACTTGATATTGTTACATTCTGTAAATTTGGGTTGGAACCATTACAGTAAATCCCACCACCAGCGGAAGCAGAATTACTTGATATTGTTACATTCTGTAAATTTGGGTTGGAACCATTACAGTAAATCCCACCGCCTAACTCATGAGAGCCATTTGTAATAGTGAAGCCACATAAAACTGTAGTAGAATCCTCTCCGTTTTCAAATGTTACAACACTTCCACTACTGCTACCATCAATTATTGTTATAGAAATGTAGCTTGTATCCTGGGTTGTAAAAAATAATGAACCAACTGTAATGTCTTTCCCATTGTAATTGATATTTTCAAAGTAAGTACCAGGTTGTACGAGCACGGTGTCTGTATTGGAAGAGGTATTAATTCCATGCTGTATGGTGGCAAATGGATATTGCTCCGAACCATTCCCAGTTATATCCGAACCGGTTGTAGAGATATGCCAAACAGGACCTATATAAGCAGGAGGATTTACAGTGATGTAATCCACCTTTGTTTCCGTATCTGTGGAATCATTAACATCTGTCACTGTAAGTGAAACTGTGTAATTTCCTATCAACAGGTATTCATTAGCAGGATTTTGCAAAGAAGAATTATTACCATCCCCGAATTCCCAATACCATTCATCGATTACCACTGAACCTTGCGTAGAAAGATCAGTAAAATTAACCGTTAAAGGAACATATCCATTTGTTGTATCCGCTGTA
>JAGLWO010000502.1 GCA_023133395.1 Candidatus Cloacimonadota bacterium
TTTATCGCTCTGGTGTGCAGGTTGCGGATGCTGGAAATTCAATTCCCTTCAATTCATTCCAATTATCACAGAATTACCCAAACCCATTCATACCCGGTTTTGGTGGAAATTTGGGAACAACTATCGAATTTTCTCTGGAAGAGCAATCCCCGATTTTCCTTCAGGTTTTCAATGCAAAAGGTCAACTTGTTAAAGAATTAATTTCCAAACAAATACTGTGTAAAGGTATCCATACAGTCTGTTGGGATGGAAAAGACAAAAACTCCAAACCACTTCCCAGTGGAATTTATTTCTATAAATTAGACGTGAATGGTGAGACCAAGATTAACAAAGCCTTAATTTTAAAATAATCGATATAATAATAAATTGTTGACATAAAGCATTTTGAATAATTCTCTTCCTATATAAAAAATTAAAGAAATAGGACGAAAAAATGCAAGGATTAAATTCAATTAAAATTTTTTTGGGAATAATCGCTTTAGTTGTCATTGTATATATATTAAAAACGTTACAGGCAATCTTTATTCCACTTACATTCGCTGTTTTTCTTTCATTTTTATTTCAACCTTTGAATCGTTTCCTGTGTAAAAAGAAAATACCGGTAGGTATAAGTATCCTGCTGATGGTCATCATAATTTTGGTTTTATTCACATTAATGGGAACTGTTGTATACACAAGTGTTTCTTCTTTTGTTACAGACTTCCCGAAATATGAAGCCCAGATAACAGACATGTTCCAGAAATTTATTACAAAATTTGAGATACCAGTAGAAAAAGTTACGGATTATCTTAAGAACGAAGTGAACTGGCTGCAATTGGCAGACAGGTTCTCGCTTTCAAAGATAATCTCTGGAACGATGGGTACTTTTATCGATTTCCTGATAAAACTGCTTTTAACTGTCGCATTTATGATATTTATTGTTCTGGAGCGAACCAAGTTAATAAAACGGGTTGAAAAAGTTTTAACTGAAGATGAAGCGAAACATTCGACCAATATAGTAGAAAAAATTGAACAATCCGTAAAAACCTATATCGTTAATAAAACTTTTATCAGTCTTGCTACCGGGCTCATTAGTATGCTCTTTATTGCTATTCTGGGCATTGATTTTGTTGTAATCTCAGGGTTATTGATATTTATCCTTAATTATATCCCCAATTTCGGCTCAATTGTTGCTTCTGCTTTTCCTATCATCATATGTTTTATTCAATATGGAATCAGCTGGCAACTTATAGCAATTTCCATTACACTTGTTTCAACGCAAATGATAATGGGAAATTTTGTAGAACCCAAAGTTATGGGAACCGGTTTAAAACTTTCCCCTCTCTTCGTTCTGATAGCCTTGATCTTCTGGTTCTGGGTTTGGGGTCCGGTAGGAATGATACTGGCAGTTCCCATAACCTCTGCAATAAACCTTATCATCAAGGAGATACCTTCTTTAAAAATCGTATCTGCTTTTATCAGTTCTGAATAATAATGCCTTTGAAAATTGCTTCCGTTAACAAGGACGGTTTAGCTGCAAAATACGGCTTGAGAGCTGGCAATACGATAATTTCCATAAATAATGAATCCATAAACGATTTCCTTGATCTTCAGTTTCACAGCGCAGAAGAAATTTTAGCAATATACTTTAAAGACAATTCTGGGGAGCTCAAACAAACAGAAATCCATCAGAACTGGGAAACACACCTTGGCATTGAACCTGTTGCTCATAAATGCAGAACCTGTACAAATGATTGTATCTTCTGTTTTGTTGATCAAATGCCTGCAAATCTAAGGAAAACATTATACATTAAAGATGATGATTACAGACTCTCTTTTGCTTTTGGAAATTACATAACACTCACGAATCTTTCCCAAAAGGATTATGATAGAATTATTAGCCAAAAACTGAGTCCTCTCTATATTTCTGTTCATACTACTAATCCCCAGCTTCATAAAAGGACGTTTCGCTATAAACAGAATTTTAATATCCTGAAAAAGTTGAAATTCCTTTCTGATAATGGTATTGAGCTTCATACTCAAATTGTTATTATTCCACACTGGAATGATGGTTATGAACTTGAAAATACTCTAAAAGACCTTACTTCACCCTATTTGAAAGTTTTATCCATTGGAATTGTACCCGTGGGAATAACTAAATATCGAAAATCCTTAACCAAAATTTCAAAAGTATCTTTAGAACTTGCAGAACAACTTCTGGAAATTTCCCGAAAATATCCACGGACATATTGTTCTGACGAGATATATCTTCTTACAGATAGAGAACTTCCCAATCAAGTTTTTTATAATGACTATCCTCAGCTTGAGAATGGTATCGGAATGCTCCGATTGTTCTCTGAAAATTGGAAAAAGAATAAAGAAAAATTTATAAGTGAAATAAAGAAGAATGATAAAAAACTGGTCTTTGTCACTGGAAAACTAGCTTACAGTTTTATTTCCAAAATAACAAATGAAATAAATCAGGTCTTACCCAACAAAACACGAGTTTTTCCTATTATAAACGAATTCTTCGGAGAAACCGTAACAGTAACCGGACTTCTCACAGCTTCAGATATATTATCTCAGTTATCTATTGAAAAAGATGAAAAAGTAGTAATCAGCAGTAATGTATTCAATGATGATGGTTATACACTGGACAATGTTCATAAAAAGAAATTGAAATATAAACTTAAAACAAATCTTCTCATTGTAGATGAAGAATTTTTTAACTGGGAATTCTTAAATTAATTAGTATTACTAAGTTACATAATACTTATTCAACTTGACAGAATAACGAATTATTTTCTTTAACCTATCAAAAAATTAAAAAAGATTTTCCAAAAGGAAAATAAAAATGCCTGGAAAGCGGATTCTGATTATAGAAGACGAATCAATTGTAGCAGAGGACTTAAAAAAGATATTA
>JAGLWO010000503.1 GCA_023133395.1 Candidatus Cloacimonadota bacterium
ATTTGATAATGACCGGTTATGTAGGTGATGACAATCTATATCGAGTAAAAATGCTTTTTAACGATGGAACGGGGAATTTTGTGGAAGAGCCGCAGGTGGGAATATCAAATTACGAATTTCAAATTTCAAAATGTAAATTGAGTAATTATCCCAATCCATTCAACCCGATCACAACAATATCCTTCTCAATCCCAGAAGAAAGCAAAGTCGATCTTTCTGTTTACAACATAAAAGGTCAAAAAGTAATATCACTTGTAAAAAAATCTTTTGAAAGTGGTAATCATTCTGTTATCTGGAATGGAAGAGACTCCAATGGTAATCCGGTAAGATCAGGAATTTACTTCTACAAACTAGATGTTAATGGTAAGTCGAAAGCATTTAAAAAGTGTTTGCTGCTTAAATAGTAACATAATAAAGGAGTGGTAATTACCGCTCATTTATTTTAATGTCTTGTAAATTTATAAATAACTCTTTTAATTAAATAAATTTTAAAAAAAACAGTCTCTTTTATTCATACTTTATAAGGTTATTATCAATTTATTTTTATTGACAAACCAAAGCCTATAACATTTTTAAAAATATAAATTTTTGTTATGGAGTTTAGATGAAAAAGATAATTTTACTATTCTTTCTTTTCTCCACTTCTCTTCTCCTTTCACAGAATATCACATTCGAAGCATTAGATAATCCCAATGATGATGGTTCAGCAATATTATTGAAATGGGATATACAAAACATAACTGCCTATAAAATCATCATAGAACGTAGAGACGATGGTGGAGATGTGATCCTTATACAAGAGACTGATAAATCTGTTGGTGAATATGTGGATGGGAATAATATTTCTCCTGGCATTGAATATTCTTACAGCCTGATTGCATATGATGAAAACGATGAGATTATCGAAACAGTAAGTTCAATTATTTTTGCAAAAGCTCAATGGTTCAATACTAACAAGATTTCACTTTTAATAATGGCGTTAATTATAATTTCTGCCATTCTTTATTACATATATTCTGCCAAAAGCGGAAAAGAAT
>JAGLWO010000504.1 GCA_023133395.1 Candidatus Cloacimonadota bacterium
ACCCGTAGAAAATCAGTTCTGGAAAGTGGTAGCCTGCCTGGTAAACTTGCAGATTGTTCTATCCAGGATCCTTCGCAGACAGAAATATTCCTGGTTGAGGGTGATTCTGCTGGTGGTTCTGCAAAAATGGGAAGAGATAGAACTTTCCAGGCTATACTGCCACTCTGGGGTAAAATGCTTAATACTGAAAAAGCGAGAATTGATAAAGTACTGAATAATGAAAAAATCCAACCCATAATTTTAGCTCTCGGAGCTGGTATTGGCGAAGAATTTGATGTTTCAAAATTACGATACAGCAAAATAGTGATTATGGCTGATGCAGATGTGGACGGACAGCATATAGCTACTCTGTTATTAACATTTTTCTTCCGATATATGCGACCACTGGTTGAATATGGTCACGTCTATATTGCAAGACCACCTCTTTTCCTGATTAAAAAAGGAAAATCCAAAAGATATGTTTATTCCATCGAGGAACGTGATGAGGTTCTGAAAGAGCTTGGTGGAAAGGGTTTACATGTTCAAAGGTATAAAGGTCTGGGAGAAATGAATGCAGACCAACTCTGGGAGACTACTCTTGATCCAGATAAGAGGATATTAACTTCTGTGAAGATAGAAGATGCGATTGAAGCAGATAGAATATTCACTATCCTGATGGGTGATGAGGTTGAACCAAGACGCGAATTTATTGAACAAAATGCGAAATATGTGGAAGTCAGTGTTTAATGGGGGATAAATGATTCACGATAGATCTCGAATTGAATTGATCGAAATAGAAGATGTTTTAAAAAAGTCATATTTAGAATATTCCATGAGTGTAATTGTATCCAGGGCATTACCTGATGTTCGTGATGGTTTAAAGCCATCTCAAAGGCGCATACTTTATGCTATGAATGAACTTAATCTTGCTCCAGGTAAGGGTTTTCGAAAATGTGCTAAAATCGCTGGTGATACATCTGGTAATTATCATCCTCATGGGGAACAGGTGATATATCCCACGCTCGTAAGAATGGCTCAGCCCTGGAGTCTGCGCTATATGCTCATCGATGGTCAGGGTAATTTTGGTTCTCAGGATGGTGATCCTCCTGCTGCAATGCGTTATACTGAAGCCAGGTTACAGAAGACAGCAGTAGACCTTATGGACGACCTCGATAAAGATACGGTCAATTACCAACCTAACTATGATGATACCAGAACAGAACCCATGGTTTTTCCATCTAAATTCCCTAATCTTTTGGTTAATGGTTCTTCCGGTATTGCAGTGGGAATGGCAACTAATATACCTCCTCACAATGTTGCTGAAGTTTGTGATGGAATAATTGCCAGTATTAATAATCCTGATATTGAGCCATTACAAATTATGGAATTCATTCAGGGTCCGGATTTTCCAACTGGTGGCTATATTATAGGTACTCAGGGAATAAGGGACTATTTTGAAACAGGTAATGGCAGAGTTATAATGCGTGGTAAAGCTTCTGTTGAAACGAAAAATAATGGTTCTGAAATGATCGTAATTACTGAAATCCCTTATCAACTCAGTAAAACAATTTTAATAAATAAAATAGTCGATCTGGTTAAAGAAAGGAGAATCGAAGGTATTAGTGATATCCGTGATGAATCAGGACGTCAGGGAATGCGGCTTATTATTTTAGTAAAACGAAATGCTGAAGCTAGTTCTGTTTTAAATAAACTATATAAATATACTCAACTGCAAGGGAGCTTTAGTGTAAACAACCGGGCATTGGTTAATGGAATTCCAAAAGTTCTTAATATAAAAGACCTTATTCAGAATTTCATTAATTTCCGACATGAAGTCGTAGTTCGCAGGACTAAGTTTGAACTTGATAATGCTGAAAAAAGACTTCATATCCTGGAAGGATACCGCATTGCTTTAGATAAGATTGATGAAGTAATCAAAACAATCCGCGCTTCCAAAACTGCACAGGAAGCCAGTCTGAGTCTCCAGGAAATCTTTGGATTAACTGAAATACAGGCAAAAGCGATCCTTGAAATGCGACTTCAAAAACTTACAGGGCTTGAAAGAGAAAAAATAGAAAAAGAGTTTAAGGATCTAACCAAGACTATCAAAAAATTAAAGAACATTCTTGATAAACGTCAACTTCGAATGAATATCATCAAAAAGGAAATTACAGATATTAAAGATAAATACGGTGACATTCGTCGTTCCACAATTCTGGAAGGCTCAGCAGATATTGAAACAGAAGATATGATCGCAGATGAAGATATGGTCGTCACAATCTCTCATCATGGATATATAAAGCGACTTCCTATTGATACCTACAGGAAACAAGGTAGAGGAGGAAAGGGTCTATCAGGCTCTAACCTCAAAGAAGAGGATTTTGTTGAGAGTATTTTTGTTGCTTCTACTCATGCCTATATTTTGTTCTTTACAAACCGCGGAATATGTCACTGGTTAAAAGTTCATAAAATCCCCAAAGTAAGTAGACTTGCCAGAGGTAAAGCTATCATAAATCTTCTTCAACTTGAAAGAGATGAAAAAATAGAAGCGTTTGTTACAGCCCGTGATTTTGAACTTCCTCATTATGTGATGATGGTTACAAGAAAGGGTACAGTAAAAAAATCTGCATTAAATGCCTTCTCCAGACCCAGAGTAAATGGTATTATTGCCATTAAACTTATTGAAGGTGACCAACTCATCGATGCTCAAATAACAGAAGGTGATAATCACATAATTTTAGCTACTAAAAATGGTTATGCAAACAGGTTCGCTGAAACTGATGCCAGACCAATGGGTAGGAACTCTCAAGGAGTACGAGGGATAAGTTTGAGAAAGGATGATAAAGTCGTTGCCATGGTTGTTGTTAAACGTGAAGGTACACTTCTTGCAATTAGCGAAAACGGATTTGGAAAACGTTCGGAAATAAGCAATTACAAGGTTACAAAACGCGGTTCAAAGGGTGTTATAACTCTTAAAACTACAGAAAGAAATGGTAAGCTCATCTCCTTGATGGAAGTAGTAGATAATGACGACTTAATTATAGTTACTAAAGAAGGTATGATTATCAGGCAGCCAGTTGATAAGATTTCAATCATAGGTAGAAATACCCAGGGTGTTAAACTTATTGGGCTTAATGAAGGAGACAAGGTGTATGATATCACCAGAATTTTCGCTGAACCTGAAGGAGAAGAAGGAGAAGAGGGGGAAGATTCTACTGAATTAACGGAAAATGAATCAGAAAAAACTGTTATCGAAACTGAAAAAGAGGAACCTGAAGAAACCAAAACTGAGAAGGTTACTGTAAAGGAAACTACAAGTAAGGTAAAAGAAGAAGAAATTAAAGAAGAAATAGAGAAAACTGAAAAAACTCCTGAAGATGTACCCTCAACTAAAAAAGAAATTGAACCAGCTAAGAAAGAAATAGAAGTAAAAACGGTTAAAAAGCCAACAGAAAAGCCAGTAAAAAAACTGGATGAAAACTCTGGTGAAGAATTAGAGTTGGATTTTGGTCTTGACGAGTAATTAGCATTAAGTAATTTAATACATCATAAAAGCAGAGACGATTTTTTTAGATCGTCTCTACTTATAAATTGGACAGGAGAAAAAAATGATGATTAAAACAAGATTATTACTGCTTTTAATAGTGTTAATGTTAATAATTGTTTCCTGCACAGTGAAATATATGCCTGTTGAATCTCAGGATGTTAAAGTTACTGATGGTTTTGCAATAGTGAAAACTAAAGCCTGGACTTTCGCAGTTGAAAATAAATACTGGATAAAAGAACCTCAAGATCTGACTGACTATTTTACTACTTTTTACGTATCCATAAACAACAGGCATAAAAAAGAAATGGAGATAGAACCTTCAGATATTAGTCTTCTGGATGAAGAAGGAAATCAATTTGATGTTGTAATGCTGGATTATATCGAACAAATGCTGCTTCCAAAACAACTCGATTATCTTGTTATTACAAACCTTGAAGAAGACCTTATTGAAACCCAGGAGATCTTTGAGGACCATCGAAGAATTCTGAACGAATGGCGGGAAGCAAAGAAAAATCTGATCACTTATTCCTTCCATTTTGGGAAAATATTACCAGGCGCAAAGAAATCTGGCTTTATCTTCTTTCCTAAACTTGATTCGAAAAACAATTCCTGCCAGATAATTTTCCATAATAACAAGATTAATTTTATTCGTGGTGATATGAAAAAGAAGGAAGAAAAAAAGGAATAAGCTTTATTTCATCAATCTTCTTTTTTCCAACTCGGAAATAAATTTCTAATTACCGATTTATCTGGAGGAATGATAATTAAATTCTCTTTCCGAAGTTTCTGCTTCGGAAAGTACTTTTGATAGTAGTGTTTTTGTACTCTCGTTACGATCAGGCAACTGCCCGACCGGCTTTGACGGATGCACTTCGTAACGCTAATGCAGCG
>JAGLWO010000505.1 GCA_023133395.1 Candidatus Cloacimonadota bacterium
TCATCTAAAATGTTTCTCTGCAAGTTGTTCCAGGCTGCTTGAGTTCCTCCTGTACAATCGATATACTTGATTAGATCTGTAGATTGTGGAATCGTATAATTGTATGTATCAAGCCAGTATTCGACCTGCCTGCCATCAGATAAATGTAAAACTATTTTCTCAAAAGCAAAATCAAGATTGCCACTCTTATCGAAGTAGTAATACATATCCAGAAAAATAGCAGGGAAATCAATTGTATGGTAAAGACCTGTCCAACCACCCCAACCCCCAAATTCCTGGTGATGTTTTGTCTGAGCAGAATAAACGGAATTATAACCTTCATCAAAAGACCAGGTGCTGGGTGGTGTTTGCAGGGTACCAGTTTGTACCCAATCACCCCATTGACCTGATTCCCAATCTTCAAAAAATGTTTGTGCCAGTACGACCATTGGTAAACAAATAAGCACAAATAAGCTCAAAATAATTCTCATTCTAACTTTCATTTTTTCCTCCCTTTTATTTTATTAATATTTTCATTCATAATTTTAACGAAGAAGGATCATTTTCTTAACTGCTTTCGTTTTATTGTTAACTACTAATTTATATAAGTAAATCCCTGAGCTAACCGGTTGATTATTTTCATCGGTTCCATCCCAAACAACACTTCTCGTTCCCAAACCCCAGTTTGGGAATGAAAGAAAGGTCTTAATTTTCTGTCCTTTGATGTTATAGATTTCAAGATTCATAAACGGGGACATTTGTGTTACAGAAAAATAAATCGTTGTTGACGGTTTGAACGGATTGGGATAATTTGAAAGCCCCATTTCTGTTGGAATTATTTCATTTTCTGCAAAAACAGAACTGTTTAACTTTGCCACAAAAATATCAGTATATCCACTGCTGGTAAGAGAATAGGAACCAAAGGTTGCTGTATCTTTAAAATATCCTGTCATATAAATGTTCCCAGCATCATCTATTGTGATGCCAAGTCCTACATCATCATCAATTCCACCAGCTTTTGTTGCCCATAACCAGTTTCCTGTTGCATCCATCTTTGCTACAAAAATATCACCCCATCCACTACTTGTAAGAGAATAAGAACCAAAGGTTGCTGTATCTTCAAAAACTCCTGTAACATAGCTGTTCCCAGCATTATCTATTGTGATCGCATATCCATAATCAGAATAACTTCCACCAGCTTTTGTTGCCCATAACCAGTTTCCTATTGAATCCATCTTTGCTACAAAAATATCAGTATATCCACTACTGATAAGAGAATAGGATCCAAAGGTTGCTATGTCCCTAAACTCTCCTGTTACATAAATGTTTCCTGCATTATCTGTTGTGATTCCAAATCCTTGATCAGAAGAAATTTCACCAGCTTGGGCTGCCCATTGCCAGTTTCCAATTGCATCCACCTTTGCTACAAAAATATCAGTATATCCACTGCTGGTAAGAGAATAAGAGCCAAAGGTTGCTGTATATTCAAACCATCCTGTCACATAATTGTTTCCAGCTTGATCTATTGTGATTCCCCATCCATAATCATAACCACTTCCACCAGATTGGGTTCCCCATAACCAATTACCATCTGCATCCATCTTCGCTACAAAAATATCAACATATCCACTACTGATAAGAGAATAAGAGCCAAAGGTTGCTGTTTCCCTAAACTCTCCTGTCACATAAATATTTCCTGAATTATCTGTTGTGGTTCCAAATCCTCGATCAGAAGAAATTCCACCAGCTTTTGTTGCCCATTGCCAGTTTCCAATTGCATCCATCTTTGCTACAAAAATATCAATATATCCATTACTGGTAAGAGAATAAGAGCCAAAGGTTGCTGTTTCCCCAAAATATCCTGTTACATAACTGTTCCCATCATCATCTATTGTTATTCCAATTCCACGGTCATTATCAGTTCCACCAGCTTTTGTTGCCCATAACCAGTTTCCATTTGCATCCATCTTTGCTACAAAAATATCTGCCAATCCACTACTAGTAAGAGAATAGGAACCAAAGGTTGCTGTATGTTTAAAACCTCCTGTTACATAACAGTTCCCTGCATTATCTATTGCGATTCCAAATCCGTAATCATTACTATTACCACCGGCTTTAGTTGCCCATTGCCAATCCGGTGCTTGGGCAAAAGCACATACTGCAATAAACAGTAATCCTAAAATTATACCTATCTTTTTCATAATTCCCTCACAATTATAGTTTTATGGCTCAAGATAACATCACTTCATCAACAGCATTTTCTTCGAAATCTCAATGTCTCCTGATCTTAATTGGTAAAAATATATTCCAGATGAGACGGGTTTGCCGGATTCATCAGTGCCGTTCCAGACAATTGAAGATTGATTATTGAAGATTGAATATTTTTTTATTTTATGACCTTTCACATTATAAATGACAATCTCTGCATCTTTACTATTTTCTGGAATAGAAAATGAAATGGTTGTTGCAGGGCTGCGACTGGCTTCTGACGGTTTGAAAGGATTGGGATAATTAATTACATAAGTATTATTGTCTGGTATAGAATTATCCATTGCTGAAGAAGTATCAAGAACCTTGAAATCGGAAACTACAGGTAAGTGGTCAGAAGCATTGGTAACATCATCGGAGAATAACCCATATGCTGCTAAGGTATCTGCTTCCATTTCAGGAGTAAATAAAACGAAGCTATTCTCAGAAGCCAATACATAATCGCTGTAGATCATGAAATCCAAACGTCCGGGAGAATACGAGCTGGATTCGGAAAACCAGGTATAATACATCAGTAATTCTGTCTGACGTGGTGTTAAATCCCCAAAATCACTTCCATCCCAGTCAGGGGAAAAACTGGGTCCGAATTGTGGGTTAACGATCTCTCCAGTGAGCAGTGTTTCCAGTTGCTGAGCATATCCAACCAGATTCAAATCACCTGAAATTAAAATAGGTGTATTCTCTACCAGTTCAAGAACTCCTCCGGGTTCTTTAGCTTCTCGAATAAATGCCATCAACTCATCAATTTCCAGTTGGCGTTCAATATTCTGATTCCCAGAAGATAGATGTGCAACAATAAATAAAAGCTGGCAGTCATATTGTGAGGAAAGGTCGATAAGAAAAGCTCCACTTTTGTTTATTTCATGGGACTCAAGTATCGGGAAACGACTGACTGCATAAACATCGTCATTATATATCAAGGAGCAATACCATTGCTCTTCCGGACCTGAAGGTAACATTGATTCTACCAATGCTTGAACTTCCTGAGCTGTATGATCATAAATTTCCTGGAAACCGATTATGTCAGGATTTATTGCGGACAGTATTCTATCATAAGTTTCATATAAAGAAGGTTCGAATATACTGTTAACTAAAACATTGTAGGTTAAAACTCGAAAATCCGTATCAGGTGCTCGTTGGAGGGATATCTCTGTAATTGGTTCCAGAGGAGTTTCATCAAAGTCATAGGAAATGGTTTCACCAGAATTTGGCAGAAAATCCTGACCGGGACCGGCATCATGAAATATAATCTTAAAAGAATTTTCAGGAAATAAATTATAACCAAATGGAGTAGAAGTTCTATCGATAGCAATTTCAAAAATGTTTGAAGATACAGTGGGGGCAGTAACAATCCCAATATGTTCATGATAAATCGTATAAGAATTGGAAGCTATAAAAAATATACCCTGCCTATCACCAAAATCCCATTTCACATCCGCACCGATTCCATTGATCTGAATTCCTGTATTTTCGTTGTTGTCAGTATCCAGGTAAAGTGAAATCAGGTTGTCATTTTGAATATTAAGCTCTTCTCCAATTTCGATGTATAAAAACAAGAAACGTTCGTCATTGGCAATTTTTAATTCTCCGAAATCAAGATCTCCAGTTGCTTGGTCTCCAATTGTATCGGAATAAAGTGTGGAAAGTGAATCCCAATCAGTGAATTTACCTTCCATCCAGATTCGTGCTGATTGACCTCTGAGATTTGATTTTTTATTAGAAAATAAAATAGATTGTCCATTCAGGCAAAGATACGATTGTGAAAGAAATATGGTTATAATTGTTATAAAAAGAAACGAAATATAAATTTTTCTCACAGGTTTCCCTTTTAAAAATAAAAAATAATTTTTAAATTCAATATCAGACTGAATTTTTTAACGTTTACTAATTTCTTAATTTTTTAAAGTGCTGTCAAATATTTTCTGAAATAAAGTTGATATGAGAATTAGTATTTTTTTAAAGTTAAGAAAATTTTTTTATTATTCAGAATAAGTCCAGGATCAATTTTTTTATCTCTCCAACCAACACCCCAATGTAGGTGATTTCCAGTTGAACGTCCAGTAGAGCCCACCTCGCCAATTTTATCACCTTTGATGATATAATCTCCCTTCTCTACACAAATCCTGCTCATATGAATGTAAATGGAGCTTAAACCAGAACCATGATCTATTAGAACGAATTTGCCATTATAGAAATAATTTCCTGTAAGAGCAACTAAACCTGTGCTCATCGCTTTAATTTCTGTTCCTTCTGAAGCAGCAATATCATATCCATTGTGGGGAGAAATGGGAATACCGTTTAATATTCTATTACTGCCGAAAATTCCTGTTACTTTTCCATTTTCAACTGGTATGGAAAAATTTTCGAAGTAGATGTTTGAGTTTTTATAGAGCTTTTTCCTTGTTTTTTTAAGAGTATCAGATTCACTTTCAATCCTGGTTATCAGTTCTTCTTCTGTTGGTTCTTCAAGATATTTTGCTGGAATGCCATCAATTCTTTGAGTAACATATTCCCGTTTGCTTATAAAGAACTTGATAGTTTCCATTTCGCCATTTTCCAAAACAAGAGTGAGTATGTGCCTGAGTTTTTCATCCCTATCAAAACCGATTATGAATTCATTCTCCGAAATTGGAATTTCTTCAGAGTCTAAAAAAATCTTTTCTACGGTTTCGTGAACATTTCCAATCAGAATTCCACCTTGAATTGCGTTTCCGTGCAGAGTTAGAAGTTCATCAGCATTAATTTGAATAGAAATGAACAGCAGATAAAAAATAAACAATCTTTTCATAAATTATAGTTATAGTTTAATTCTTTCAAAAGTTTCCGTTTTTATCCAACCACCTAGACCATTAGGAAGTTTTATCAGACACCACTCATTTTCTTGTCTTTCAATTTCAAACGTCATTCCTTCGTGGATTGTAAAGACTCGAGTAAAATCATCACTTGGCCCGCTGTAGCCAATTGCAGAAAGAGCAAGCAGTACACCTTCATTTGCACTATGATACTCTCTCCATTTCAAAAAACTTAAAATTAAAAATAT
>JAGLWO010000506.1 GCA_023133395.1 Candidatus Cloacimonadota bacterium
CAAGATATAAGGAAGGAATAATTTGTACAGATACTGCTGATGATATGGCAATCCCAAATTCAAAAGTTTCAGAATGTGCTCATATGATTCACGAGATTGCAGAAAAGAATAATGTAATAATGTCTGTATATGGGCATTGTGGTTCAGGTGTTGTGCATACAAAGATAATGTTTGATGTGACAAAAAAGAGTCAATGGAATGACGCAAATAGAGCAGCAACCCAGTTATATGATTATGTCCGTTCTGTTGGTGGAACAACTTCTGGTGAGCATGGGATTGGACTTTCCAAAGCACCTTTCTGGAAAAAAGAGAAAGCAGATTCACTTAATGTAATGAAGCAAATAAAAAAAGCTCTTGATCCTAACAATATCTTAAATCCACATAAATTACAGGATGCACCAGATGACTGGCTGACAGCAACCAAGTTAAGATATCAAGTTAAGAACTAGGAGGATAGAATGGAAGTTAAATATTTAAAAGAATGGGAGAATGAACTAAATATTTGTATCAGATGTGCATATTGTTTTGAAGGTTGCCCTGTTTTCAAAGAACTTGGATGGGAGATAGACGGAGCAAGAGGTAAGTTAATTATTGCATACGGATTACTGACAGGAGAGCTTGAACCTTCTGAATATATCGCTGAAAAGTTATTTCAATGCAGTTTTTGTAGGGATTGTATTGAAAGATGTTCAGCTAATGTTGCCATACCTGATATTATTGCTGCTGCCAGAGCTGACCTTTTTGAAGCAGGTTATGTTAAAGATTCACAAAAACAACTTTTAGATACAATTGAAAATTCTGGAAATATCTTTGATAAAGAACTTAAACCTCCGGATTATAAGGGAGAAAAACAGGTATTACTTGGCTGTAGACTTCTTGAAAGAAAAGATGATTCTAAAAAATATCTTGATTTGCTTGAAAAACTTGGAGTAAAAACAAAAACATTTAATGAATCCTGCTGCGGTATGCCATTTGCTGTTCTTGGTGATAAGAAAGGATTTTCTAATCAACAAGATAAATTCAGAGAAATGCTCCCGGATAAAAAAGAAGAATTTATCTGTGCTTGTACTACCTGTGTATTTTTTATCAGAGCAAAATATCCTGATTTGAAAGCTAAATATATAATTGATGAAATAGTGGAAAGATTGCCTGACTATAAAGGTAAATTAAAAAAGTTAAATATAAAAGTAACATATCATGATCCCTGTAATGTAGCTCGCGGTATGGATATGGTAGATGAACCCAGAGATATTCTACGAATAATTGGTGCTGAATTGGTTGAGATGCCAACTTATGGCAAACAAGCTGAATGTTGCGGTGGGGGTGGAGGATTATTAGTATCAGATGATAAGTTAGCTGAAAAACTTGCTGAAAAGCGGGTAGAACAAGCAATAGAAACTGGCGCAGAAATTTTAACCACACTCTGTCCCACTTGTGAGTTTAATCTTAAGAATGCTGTGGAAAAACTTGGTGGGAAAATTGAAATAAAAAATCTTCTTGATCTTTTATACGATTCGATGATATAAAATGAGAGTTAAAACATTAAATTAATGAATGTAACGATTAATAATTATGAGCAGGAAGAAAACTTATTTTATTGTAAATAAGGAGATTTGATGCAAGAAAGAATAGGAGTTTATGTATGTAAGTGTGGTCCAAATATAGGAGATAAAATTGATGTTGATTCTATCATTAATGATGTGAAAAACATCGATGGTGTTGTCACTGCAAAAAGTCACAATCTCTTATGTTCGAATGATGGTTTGGAGTTCCTAAAAGAGGAAATAAGAAAGGGAAACCTTTCCAGGGTTGTGGTTGCTGCTTGCACCCCTAAGATGTATGAGCAAAAATTTATGAATGTATGTGAAGAAGCAGGACTTAATCCATTCCTTTTCCATATGACAAATATACGGGAACAGGTTGCTTGGGTAACTCCAGATAAAACCCTTGCTACTGAAAAGGCAAGAAAACTTTGCTT
>JAGLWO010000507.1 GCA_023133395.1 Candidatus Cloacimonadota bacterium
TTCATCAATCCCAGATTGTCTTTACCTTCAGGACCAAACCAGCCTGCACCGAAATTATCAAAAGTTCCTCGACCAAAGATTTCAAGACCATTGCAATAATGTTCTCCTGCTGTTTTAAATATTGTTGTAGATTCGGAATCATCTTCATCTTCGCCACTTGTATAAAGGAATTCGAGACTAGCTGTACAATGATTTTCATAAGTTGCCTTAATATCGACACCGTATCCATTGTTTGTAACATCACCAGCAGCAGTTTCAATATAATTACCATAATTGTAAATAACAGTTATATCTAAGGAGATTTCATTCATTTTATGTATGAAATATGGCATAAACCATACATCTATGTTATCTCCACCCTCAGAACGTCTAAGAATATTATGTATGCCATATTTGTTCTGTGTAAAATTCAAAAAGAAAATATCAACATCGTCATCTTTATGCAATTTATTTTCTTCAAACTTTGCTGTTCCAAGTTCTACATTTAAGTTTCTGAAATTTTTAGAAAGCAAAAAAGCTGCCATATCACCATCCAAAACCAATCCCCTATGTTCTTTCCAGGCTTGTAAACCAATCCTAAAATTTACTTTTGATTTTGGACATAGAAATTCCAGATAAGCATGCTTTGTTTCAATATTGATCCCATCTGTTGTAAATCCACCACCTTTTTTAGCATCACCCCATATAATATCACCGATTTCAATCTGCAGAACGCCCTTTATTTTTTCATTAAAAGTATTGATAAACGACATCCTGAATCTGGAATCGATATAACTGTGAGTGAACATGGGATCACCAATTCCATTATCATCATCTGCATTATACATCATCATACGAGTTCTAAAAACACCATTTGTGGAAAAATTGCTCTCTGCTAAAAGAGCTATCGATAGTGCAAATAATATCAATAATACAATATTAAATTTCTTCATTTTTTCTCTCCTTTTTTGGTAAAATCAACTAATATACCAAATCTATTCTTCATTTTACTGTCAAGTAATGATATCTAATTTTAGAATATACGAATATAAAAAAAGCCCCGCAAAAACGGGGCTTAGATATCTATTCTGAAATTAGAATGTGAAACCAACTTGAAGGTCAAGTGTGGCATCTTCATCTTCTACAGAATCCATGTTGTATTCAATTTTCATGAAAGCATTATCTTTGGGCTTAATATTCAAACCGATGATCATATTGTTCTCACCCATACCTTCAAATTCAGCATCATCTTTTGTAATGTAGCCGAAATAAGGTATCGCTTTACCACATATTGGAATATCAAATCCGGGAACATAATGAATAAGAGCATAAAGATTCATATCACCAGTATCATCGTTGTCATCATCGTTATTTGTAAGCTGGAAAGCGAGATTGAGTTTTTCTGCTATTGTGTAATCAAAGTCAAATTCCCAATGCATTACACCTTCAGGATCATCCCATGTAACAACACCTAAAGTATCGGCAGTCCAAGCAGATGTATTATCCATCCAAATACCTGCACCAAGATTAGCACCGGAAACAGAATAAGTGAAACGACCACCCATATCTGCAGCTAACCAAGCTTGGTTAGCAGCGTCACTGTTAGCATAGTACAATGCCCATCCTAAACCTGAGACATTACCAAGAAGTTTGAACATTAAATCTGCTGGAGCTACTGTTAATCCGAAATATTGCAGATTTTTAGAAGGTTTTCCTGAATAAATTCTTCCAAAAGCTAATTGGTCTTTCCCAAATCTGATATCAAAGAAATCGCAGACTTTCAATTGTTTCCAAGCTTTATTAACAACAATTTCTTCACTACCATCTAAAATTGCATTAGTTATATTAAAGTCTGCACAATAGTCGTTTTCAGCACTCCAGGAAAAACCAATATAGTCAACATTCCAACCACCATCTTCGTCAGTCTGTCCATCAGGAACAATTATTGGAGCATGAATAAAAGCTTCATGAGCACATATCGATGAAGCAATAAATAATCCAAACAAAATCACTAAGATTTTTTTCATTTTTTCTCCTCTTTTTAAAAAAGAAAATAATTTTAAAATTCTAAATTTGTTAACACATACTATTTATTTTTCGACATTAACATATTAATTTTTTTAGTTTCGATATTATCACACATCTATTAAAACTACGTATCAACACTACTTAGGGGGAAAATCACAAAAAATGATATATAATGTCAAGAAATTTAATTGGTTAGAACCGATTTTTTTAATTATTAACTCTATAAATAATAATAACTTAAATGAATAAATGGGAAATTCAGCTATAAGCTAAGAGGGTTGTAATTAATTGTTATATATAAAGTTAACACACCTTCACCTTTCTTCTGATATCATAATTTTCGATATAATTAAGTATAAGTATTTATTACCTAATAATAGGAATAAAATTTATCTCGAAATCTCCCTTTAGATCATTACCGTTCACATCGGAAACACTCAATTTTAGACAATAAGAAGAATAATTGCTAAGCTTTTTTAATGGTTGAATCAGATAGATATCAGAGTCAAATTCCAATATTTTCAAAGGTATTTCCTCTAAAGTTTCAGAAGCAATTAACTGCGATTTGAAATCACTCTTTAAAATAATCTCTGAAAAGGTAATCTTAATTTGTGGTAAGAGAGTGTTAATTGTTGATCCATTTCTGGGGTATACAAAGATCACTTCAGGAGGTATAGTATCCTGAATAACATTCCCATCTAAAAAAATCGAAGCAGATTCTGAAATATTGTGTTTGAGATCCTCCAGATCGGTTATTTCAAAATTGTATTTCAATGTATCCATCGTATCTGTTATTATCGAAAGTTTTTCACCGCGTAGAGAATGAGCTTTAATATTTAAATGTTCAGGAATCAAGTCAGTAGTAAAAAGCTGTAATTCTGAGAATCCGCTTATTTCCTCAGAGAAAAATAGCTCGATCTGGTTATTTGATAAAACCTTTGCAGATTTAATCTCTGGTTTAACTGTATCCGCATAACTTAGTTCGATATCAATATTTGAAATTTGCTTTTCAGGAATCAAAGTGTGAAAATAAGGTTCCTTTTCGTAGTCATATTTCTGATTGTTATTCTTATCGATGTAAGCTTCGATTATGTGGGTAATATTATTCAGATTATTAAGCTCATAAGTTTGTCCTTTAATTTCTTTCGAATAAATCTCAGTTGAATCTATCGTCATGAGATTAACCTTTACAGGTAAACCAATATCAGATTCATCTTCATATAAAATATTTCCGGAAATGCGGTTTTCATTCAATTTCCCACTTTTGAAGATAAAGATATAATTTCTATCCAATTCATTTTTATGTTCACCTTTGATCTTTGTAGAAAAAGTAAAGAAGTAGTTCGTGTTCTGTTCTAATTCTTCTAATATCCTGATAGTTAAAATATTCTTATCCCATTTAAATTTTTTCTTTAAAATGGGGGGATAAATATAAATACCGGTTAAAATAGAAGTTCTGTCTATTGGCTTTGAAAATACAACTTCTATATTTTGCTCATTGATATCACTGAATTCATCAGGAGAAATTGCTAAGATTTCGGGATTAATTGTATCCTTTTTACCACCGGTCGGGCTTTTTCTATGACCACAGGAAATAATCAGAAAAAATATTATAAGGAAAGAAAGTAATTTATAAATACTATGCAATTTGCAGACCTGATCAATCTTTAACAGAATATCTTCTTTTGAGTGCGTTTCCCAGCGTTAAAGAACTGGTATATTCAATATCCCCACCAAAAGGTAGACCTGTAGAAAGTCGTGTAATCTTTGAAACTAATTTTGTGAGTTGAGTTCCCAAATAATTTATCGTACTCTCTCCTTCAGCAGAAGGATTTAAAGCCAGAATTATTTCATCTATCTTATCAGATTTAACAAGCTTTAAAAGTGAAGGAAAATTTATCTCATCCGGTCCAATACCATCAAGTGGTGAGAGCAGGTTATTCAAAATAAAATATCTTCCTTTGAATTCATGGGTGTTCTCTATGAGATATACATCCTGTGTGTTCTCTACAATACAGAGAAGGTTCTGTTGACGCGATGTCTCGCTACAGAAATCACATGGGTCAGTTTCAGTAAGCATATTGCAGATAGAACAATTCTTACAATTTTCAACAGCTTCCTGGATGGATTTGGCTAATTCAAGGGCTTTCTCCTTTTCCATACTGATAATATACATAGCAAGTCTTTGTGCAGATTTAGAGCCTATTCCGGGCAATTTTTTAAGGTTTTTCTCTAATTCCGAAAGTAATCCTTTAAACATATAATTCCTTCATTGAAACTTCCGAAGTTTTCCTCTAATTTCAAATCAATCCGGGAATTTTAATTCCACCTGTAAACTTGGAAAGCTCATCTTCACT
>JAGLWO010000508.1 GCA_023133395.1 Candidatus Cloacimonadota bacterium
CGCTTAGAAAATTGGAATCTTTTCCTTGCTTTTGGTTGACCTGCTTTTTTCCTTTCGACCATACGAGAATCGCGAGTGAGAAATCCTTCTTTTTTTAAAGTTTGTCTGAGTTCTTCATCGTATTTCAAAAGAGCACGTGAGATTCCAAGACGAATTGCACCAGCTTGACCGGTTAGTCCACCACCATCAACATTTACATTTATATCAACTTTATCAGAAAGTCCAACAAGTTTTAAAGGTTGTTCGATGATCATTTCGAGAGTTTCTCTTTGAAGGTAGTTTTTCATAGTTCTTTTATTTGCAATTCTTTTTCCAGTTCCAGGAGTGAGACGCACTCTTGCAACTGATTTTTTTCTTCTTCCAACAGCATCAAAATATTGCATTAAAATTCTCCCTAGTTAGTTAAAGATAATGTTTTTGGTTGCTGGGCAGTATGTGGATGTTCACTACCCGTGTACACTTTCAATTTGTTTATTAGTTGTCTTCCTAATATATTTTTTGGAAGCATTCCCTTAACTGCGTGAATTATGATTTGCTCAGGTTGTTCTTTTAGCATTCTTTTGAATGGGATTTCAGTTCTACCACCAGGATATCCACTATATCGCTGATAGGTTTTTTGTAATTCTTTGTTCCCAGTAAGTTTTATCTTTTCTGCATTGATGATAATTACATAATCCCCGGTATCTAAATGTGGGCTGAAATAGGGTTTATTCTTACCACGTAATAAAGTTGCAATTTGCGTGGCTAATCTACCCAGAACCATATCTTTAGCATCGACCAAATACCAGTCGTGCTTTATTTGATCTATCTTTGGTGTCTCTGTTTTCATGTTTTCTCCTTATTATTTTCCTAAATGATAATCGAGACGGAACAAAATATTTGTAGGGGGTTTGTGCTGTCAAGTAGAATGACACTAATATTATACTTGATAAATTTATATATAATATAGTTAATCAGGTTAAAACTATTGCCAATTTTTTTATAATGAACAATCTGACTTCATAATTTTTATTATAGAGGAATGATGAAATTAAAAGCACCTGTAAATATTCGAATTTTGATATTGTTGATTCTAATACTCACTATTGTCGTGAACTTTTTTTACATCCGGTATCTTCAAAGCAAGATAGATAATATCACCATAATTACTTGTGAAGCAGATTCTTTGATTGCTCTTTCACCAAAATATTTTAATGAACCTGTTGTCCTTTTGACACCGGAGTTCATTGATAAATATAATAAATATAAATCTCCTTTTAATGATGGATTGACATTTAATGAACTTCTTAAAGAATATATAAAAAACAGATGGGCAGATCATTATGGATGTATTCGCGGAACAAGGGAGCGTAAAAGAGTCCATGAAGGGATGGATCTTTATGCTCCGGAAAACACTCCAGTATATCCTATTGCAGATTATGGGATTGTAACGGAAGTAAGTGATAATCCACATTATCTGGTTAAAGTTCAATGTAAAAAACCGAGTGGAAAAATAGATTCTGTAAAAATTGAATATGG
>JAGLWO010000509.1 GCA_023133395.1 Candidatus Cloacimonadota bacterium
ACTGCACTCTGGATATCTCCGATATTATTGTAGGAAAGCTCTTTCCCGTGAAGAACCTTCATGTCGAAAAGTGAATAATCTGCTCCTACTTCTTTATAAAAGAATCCTTCTTGATGAGAATTTTCTCCATAACGCAATTTTTTCCCATCCGTAAAAGCCAGTCGCAATGATCGTTCTCCTGCCTGTTCATCCATTGATGTGGAGATTAGAGCATCGTAGTCTGCTGTATGATTGAATGCTTTTCTCATTAAAGCATTTCGAATTTCAAAACTAAGCTCTCCATCTGTAGATTTTAATTCCTCAATTATATTATCGTAATCTGATACATCCGTAATCGTGGCGACATATTTAAAGTTCTTGGCAGATGCACGTATCATAGTCGGACCACCAATGTCTATATTTTCTATGAGAGTACCAAAGTCAGCTCCTGATTCCTTAACTTTTGCAAAAGGATAAAGATTGCATATAACCATATCTATTGGCTTTATACCCAGTTTTTTGGCTTCCTTTTCATCCTTTTCTCTATCGAAAAGCAGCGCGGATTCAATATTGAAAGAAATCGTTTTCATCCTTCCACCAAAAGCTTCAGGATTCCTTGTAACTTTTTGGATGTCAGTAACTTCTATTCCAGCTTGTTCCAAAACTTTTTTTGTTCCGCCCGTAGAAATAATTTCACAACTAAATCCTTGCAGAACTTTTGCCAATTCAACAATTCCAGTTTTATCTGAAACGCTGATCAAAGCTCGTTTAATCTTGATATCTTCCATAATCTATCCTTATACTTTATTCTTATAATTTATTACATAAAAAAGCATCAATTCTTCTAACCTGGGTCCAAATACCTTAAAATTCTCAGGTTCTTTGAAATCCTTAACCATCTTTTTTGCCTGAATAAGATTCGACTTAAAAATTTCTTTAATATTTTCAGTATCTCCTATCTCAAATTTTTTCATATTTAATAATATGTCAAAATCAAGATCCAATGGAGTTTTATAATTTCTCTCATCCAGATGATTCCAATCACCGGTCTGAAAATCAAATTCATAAAACAGAAGGAAGAAATGACCATTTTTAATGATGAATTTCAGCACATCGACAATATAATCAAATTCCTCGATAGAAAGCGTATAATGCAGATTAACCCTGACCCAACCGGGTTTTAGTCCGGAATATTTATCAACTCCTATCAAACATTGATAATACTTGGAAAGCTCTTCGCTGATACCAAGAAGTGTATGACCATAAGGACCTGCACACGAGCAACCCGCACGCGTTTGAATACCGAAGAGGTCGTTCATCAATTTTGTTACAAATTTCGGATGCAGAATGCGGTCTTTATGTTTGATATTGAACGGAATGATGTTGATCTTCTTATGAATCTCAGTAGGACCATAGAAAGTAATCCTATCTTCATTTTTGAAATTATCATAGAATTTTTTTAGAAAATAATGCTCAATTTTTTCAATATTGCTTATCCTAACCTTTTCCTTTAACTGGAAAACCAAAGAAACTTTGATATTCTGCAGAATACCCGGAGTTCCGGGTTTTTCGCGGGTTTCGATATCTTTTATATATTGTTCTCTTTTCTTTGTGACATAATCTACCGTCCCACCGGCTGCGATCGATGGTGGAAGGTCTTCCGGGTAGATATTTTCGTTAATGATAAGAATTCCGGAAGTCCCGGGACCACCAAGAAATTTATGTGGCGAAAGGAAAATTGCATCAAAATAACTTTCTTTGTCTTTGTTCATATTTATTTCAATATAAGGAGCACAGGCAGCAAAATCGAAACAGGCAATAGAATTGTGTTTATGAAGAATTTTAGCAACTTCATAAACGGGAGTTTTAATTCCCGAAACATTCGATGCTGCAGAGAATGAACCTATCTTCAAACGGTTATCATATTTTGAGTCGGATACAATTCTATCCAGTTCAATAAGATCAAGTTCGCCTTCTTTACTCAAAGGAATTTCGATAACTTCGCAAAGAGTTTGTCGCCACATTATTTCGTTGGAATGATGCTCATAAGGGCCAACAAAAACGATGGGTTTTTTATTAATGATATAATCCCGCAATTCCCGGTTGCATTTTGTATTTTTGGGATATCTTTCCAGGCAGCTTTCTAAAAAAGTATTAATTCGTTTTTTAGTAGCAGGAGGCCAGTACACTCCCAGGATTTGCTGAAGTCGTGTTATTCCGCCTGTTGTCCCAGATTCTGTGAAGATTATCTTGCCTGTATCACCTGCATTAACTATCTTCTTTATTATTCTCTCTGCTTTATGAAGAATTTCTGTCATTGTTTTTCCGGTGAAATCATCTTCTGTGTGAGTATTTGCATAATACTGCATCAGGTGAAGCATATAATTCTCTATCGAAAACAAGCACCTTCCACTTGCAGTATAATCCGCATAAACAAGCGGTTTTTCTCCGAATGGTGTTTTGAATAATTTGTTTCTTCCAATGATGTCTTTCCGGAGCCAATCAAGACTTTCTACTAATTCTTCAGGTTTCATAATACCTCTATCATTATTTTTCATAGAAACGGTGTCGATTCAAAATTATCTTTTCTTAATTGATACCATTTCACCTCAATTTCTAATGTTTCTAAATTTTCACTTAGTTTTTTAATCTTATCTTTAATATTTTTATTACAACTTTTATTTAAAGAAGAAAAAATAACTATATCTGGTTTAATTATTTCTGCCACTTCTTTCATTGTTATAAAATCTTCGTTTTTAAAACCATAAATAGATTGTTTAATTTCTCCAATAATTAATTTACCATCTTGAATACATACAATATCTAAATCAGTAAAAGGTTTGCTTTCACCTTTCTTAAATATCTCTAATGATGTATTATAAATAAATGATGTTCGACTTTCTTCAAGCAATTGACCTAAAACCAAAATAACAGGTGTTAAGCCTTGAAGAGAATATCCTATATGAATAAGACTATTTAGCTTATAAAACCAGTTTTCATTTGGTTTGATTGAAAATTTAACTCTACAACCTTTACAGATAATATCTTGTTTAATTTCATCAATATGAAACCATTGCCCGATCCCACAACTTGGACAATGAGGTCTAATACCAACTTGGATTATACCTAATTTAATGAATTCTGCTAAAGTTTCATTCATATTAGAAATAAATTCTTCTTTTTGATATCCAAGTTTCTCATTATCTTTTATAGAATTAAATTTCTCACAAACCTTTTCAGCTTCTTCTATAAATACATTATATGTTATTTCATTATGTAAAGTTACAATATCTCTAGATAATTTTGAAACATAGTCAGTTAGCCAATTCAAACTATCTTTACTCTTTTTGAAGATTTCACTTTTTTTTCTCAATGCATTCTTAATTTCTTTTCTTTTATTTTTATCTTTCTTAGGATTTACATTCGATAAAATATCGAACATATGACGCCAATAACTAATTTCTAAATACTGTTTTGCAATAAATAAATCTTTAAAAAGATTTATAAAACCAGACATATATCTTCCTGTGTTCGAAGGCTGAATAAAAGCTAAATTGTCATGTTTTAAGTAACCTCTTGCATCTGATTTTAATATTGGTTTATCTTCATCTGTTAACAAAAAACGAAATATTTCTGAATCATTTATCAAATTTATTTGAAGATTTTGAAGTTCACGTGCTAATAATACTGAAAGAAATCCATTTGAACATATTCTTGATGCAGAATTAAATAAATCATAAGCTAGTCTATTATGTTGAGGTAACTTCCACCATAAAGTCTTTCCTTGAATATTTGGATAACGTTCAGGACGAAATTGCATATAAATATCAGCAACCCATGATTCACCGCTCATCAAACCTTTTTCAACTTTAGGTGGATTTAAATTAATCTGAACTTTATCGCCTGTAACTTGGAATGAATCCATTTCACTCGTTATTGAAACAAAATTACTATTCTTTTCAAATTGCGGTAATTTAATTTCATCGTAAGCAATTACTGTTTTTGATATTGAATTTTTAGTTAATTTTTTGGCAATTTCTTTCAGTTTGCTTTGTGTAATGCTATGGCTTACAAATTTTATTCTACAAACTCCAGAAACATTTTGTCGATTTGATAGATTTTTGAATAACTCATACAAACCATCTTCAAGTTCTTTTGAGGATGCTATTTCTTCGGGTAACCATATACTATTCAAAGATCTATTTGAATATCTCGTTAATGATAAAATTGAATTCCAGTTGTAAACAATATCTTTTGGTGAATCTCCTATAACAACTGTAAAAAATTGATCCGTGTCTTTAAATTTAGTTCCTTTTAGGTTGTGCGGAATTGAACAAAATTGAATTGGGAAAACAAAATTATTATTCACACTTATTTTTAATAATGCATCGTTTAAAGATTCTCTACTACTTATTTTTATTATATTTTTTCTATTTTTATCCATTTCATAGATAGATCTTGTATTTCGAAAAGATGAAAAATTTATATAAATAAATTGTTTTAATACAATATCTTCCATTCCATCTGTATCAAGAAGAACAAGTTTGGAATGATATAACTCATTTAAATTGTATTCTGATTGCTCAATTGATAACCCATGATAATCACACTTAATATAGTAATCTTCATAATTTTGAATTTCTTGCTCAGGCATTTTTAATGAAATGGGAGAAAGAAAATTATCAATTTTCTGAATTAAATCCATTTCTAAAGGTAATAAAGATAGAATAACATCTGGATCGAAAGCATTAAGAAACGTCCACCAATCATTTTTAATTGTTTTTCCATCAGTAAATATAATAGGATTATAACGTCCTCCCCAAAGATGCAAATTGAAATCAATAACTTTCTGGATTTGGGACAATACATATTTTTCGGGATTTATTAGAAAAGCTATTCTTAATGGACGTTTTTTAATATATATTGAATAGGGTTCTTGTATCATTTTTCACTCCGTGTTCTCCGCCTGCCCTGCGTAGCCTTGGCGAAGACTGGTGCGCTCTGTGGTTATATATTCCACAATATTCCTAAAAATCTTCAGTCCTTCCCCATCATCAGTAATCTCAGGATTCTGTCTTTTCATTTGTGACCAATTAGGGTGGTTATACAAACTGAGAAAAGCTTCGGGATGTGGCATCAAACTGAAAATGCGACCTGTTTCGTTCGTAAGTCCCGCACAATTCAGATCCGAACCATTGGGATTCATTGGATACTCGGAAGTCTCATTTCCATCTTTATCGCAATATGTAAGACAGTTCAGATTATTCTCAATTATTTCAGCTTTTATCTTTTCATTCTTAATTATCAACTTCCCTTCGCCGTGTCGAACCGGAAGAAAGATTTTATCGATTCCTTTCAGGAAGGGAGTTTTGCTATTCTCATTCACTTTACAGTAAACCCACCTATCTTCAAATTTTGCAGAGTTATTTCTCGTTAAGGTTACTTCCTGTTCTGTTTCATTATTCACATTCGGTAAAAGCCCCATCTTTACCAGGAATTGAAAACCGTTACAGACGCCAAGAATAAATTTTCCTTCATTTAGAAAATCTTGAATATCATCGAAGAACAATTTTCCGGATTTTAACTTTTTAAACTTCATTTTATTGGAAAGAACTTTCCCCGAGCCCAGATCATCTCCGAAAGAGAACCCGCCGGGAAAATTGAGAATATCATAATCGTGGATCGAGTATTTTCCCAGGAAGATATCATTCAGATGAACGATTTCTGCATCAGCACCTGCAAGTCTGTAAGCGGCTGCCATTTCCTCTTCGCAGTTTATGCCGTAGCCAGTGATGACCAAAGTTTTTACTTTTTTCATATCTTAATTTCCTTGTTCCTAAGTTGAACTTGGGAACACAATTTCTGCGAAGTTGAACTTCGCTACCAACAACATTACGAAGTACAACTTCGTAACGAGAATATATGGGTTACATCAATCCCTTATCCCAAGCCTGCTTCAGCTTATCGACTTCAATATCTATCACTTTCTTATTTTCTTTATTGATTATCAGATTTTCGTTAGAAGTCACTTCTCCTAGAAAAATAGTATTTTCACCAAGAATGCTTTCAAATGCTGTTTTATTTCCTGGACTGATACTAACCACAAACCGCGAATGTGATTCGGAGAAAAGAATTGCATTCAAACTCAAATCTCTAAAATTCGTAACATCCAGTTTCGCTCCGAATTCAGTTCCGATCGTACTTTCGCAAACAGCAACAGCCAATCCACCATCAGAAAGATCATGGCAGGATTCTATTAAGTTTTGCTTATTTGCTTTAATGATCTTTTCATACAATCGTTTGGCATTTTCTTTTCTTACTTTCGGAACATTTGCTCCGAGCTTGTCGAATAATTTATAGAATTCAGAAGCACCGAGTTCATCGTAAGTTTTTCCCAGGATGTAGATCAGGTCACCATCTGCTTTGAAATTGCTTGTAATTGTTTTTCTCACATCAGAAAGCTTAGCAACCATCGAATACAGAATAGTAGGCGGAACAGAGATTTTCACCTTCCCCGCTTTGAAATCATTCTTCATACTGTCTTTTCCGGAAGTCATCGGAATGTTATAGAAAACGGACATATCGAAAAGTGCTTTATTCATCTGCACGAGTTTTGCCAGTTTCTGTTTTCCATCGGGATTATTTTCGGGATCGAAAGCAGAATCGGGAACACAGAAATTATCGTTCACTGTCCAGAACCTATTCGATTTGTCATCAATGTCAGGAAGCTTTCCACCAATTGAAATTATCTGTCGAATTGCTTCGTCAAATGCTCCGGCACTCATTTCATAAGCATCGAGATCTCCGAATTTGGGGCAGATACCATTGGAAATAGCAATTCCTTCAAAGTTGTCGAAATTCATTCTCATCACAGCTGCATCCTGCGGAGATTTTCCACTTTTTCCCATCAAAGGTTTGATGATAGTTTTTCCTTTTACTTCGTGGTCGTATTGACGAATTACATTTTCACGAGAACATATGTTGTAACTTCCCATCAGTTTCAATAAAATCTCGTTGTAATCAAAATTTGAAGGAAGTTTTGGTTCGGAAAGTTCAGGTTTTTTCCACTCGGCTTTCATATATTTTTT
>JAGLWO010000051.1 GCA_023133395.1 Candidatus Cloacimonadota bacterium
CAGTTCTATAATTGAGAAAATCATGGGAATGTTGTGACTTGGCGAAATAATTTTTTATAGAACTCTTAAATTTAGTAAATGAATACAGAGCAAAATCAAGTTCTTCTGATTGATTCTGCTTTATGTTGGAGATTACTTTTGATTCATCCAGGTTTTCCCTGAGATATTGTAAATTACAATTAGAAATAACCTGTGGTCTGTTCCAACTGATATCTATGTAATGATTTTCAGCTACACTATTAGATAGATACAATAATAGGATAAAAAATAAAATATATACTTTCATAATAATTACCTTTAGAAACTTATGAATACTAAAGAATTTTTATTGAATTATGTCAAGTCAAAAGCCAAAACACGATTTAATCTTATGAAATATATAGAATTATTAAAATATTATTTTACAAATCTTCATAGAAAATTAATTTATAACCTTGATTATATATTAAATATTTGGTGATTTTTTCATCGGGGGATCAAATGGAACTAAAAGAACTGGATTATTATTATAATAAATTCAAATTCGGTGAAGATACTTTTCATAATTTAATGAAAAACCGTATTCGTGAAATCCTTCTTGTTTCAACGTTCTACGATGCATTCATCTTTGAACAGGACGGAAGGTTGTCAGAACAAATTTTTGGAGAATATCGTCAGTTAAATTTAAGCACAGCTCCCCGTATAACGAGTGTTCCAACTGGAGAGCAAGCGTTAAAAATGCTCGCAGAAGGTTCTTATGATTTGGTTATTACTATGATGCGTATAGGTGAGATTAGTCCCTTTGAATTAAGTAAACGAATCAAGGAGATGTATCCGAATTTACCAATTCTCCTTCTCTTGAATGTTCAATCGGATATTTCCCTTATTACAAAACATCCTGATAAAATGAAATATATAGATGATGTATTTCTTTGGAATGGAGATACAAAATTATTTTTAGCAATGGTAAAGCAGGAAGAAGATAGAAGAAATATTGAATATGATACAAAAATCGGTTTTGTACGAGTTATTCTGCTTGTTGAGGATTCAATTATTTATTATTCGATTTTTTTACCTATCTTATATGCTGAAGTATTACAGCAAACACAACGCCTTATTTCAGAAGAATTGAATGATATAAATAAACGTTTAAGAATGAGAGCACGTCCAAAAGTGATTTTGGTTCATAATTATGAAGATGCTGTGAAATATCTGGAAAAATATAAAGAATATATGGTGGGTGTAATTTCAGATGTAAAGTTTTTAAATAAAGGAATAATAGATCCTCAGGCTGGAATAAAATTAATTAATAAAATTAAAATAGGAGATTATGATATACCGGTTATTCTTCAATCATCAGATATTGAAAATGCTGAAAAAGCAAAAAAATTAGGAGTTCATTTTTTAAATAAACAATCCAAAACACTTTTACATGATTTAAAACAGATTATGAAGCGGGATTTAGGTTATGGTGATTTTATTTTTCGTAATAGACAGAATCATAAGATTGGTCGTGCAAGGACTATGTGGGAATTTGAGAATAAACTTCGCACAATTACGAATGAATCTATTCTTTATCATAGTGAAAAAAACCAATTTTCCGGTTGGTTAATTGCTCATGGTGAAATACAAGTGGCCAGAAAAATACGCCCAATTCAAATAAAGGATTTTAAAAATGCTAAAGAATTGAGGAAGCATTTATTGGAAGTTTTCAGGTTTGTTCGTCATAGCAGAACCAGAGGAAAAATCATTAATTTCGAGCCTTCAACTTTGGGTGATGTTGATCATGTTATTAAATTAGCTGAAGGTTCTTTGGGAGGTAAGGGTAGAGGTTTGGCTTTCCTGAATGCCTTATTGGTAACAATGGAATTTGAAAAACAATTTCCAGGAATAAATATTTCCCTTCCAAGTACTGCTATAATAGGAACAAATGAATTTGATACGTTTATTAATCAAAATGATATTGGAGAACGGATATTTGCCAAAAGTGATAATGAAATTCAAGAAATTTTCATTGAAGGTGAACTCTCACGAGAACTTACAGAAAAGTTAATAATATATATTAAAAAAATTAAAAATCCAATTGCAGTTCGTTCTTCCGGATTGTTAGAAGATTCTCAGTCACAACCATTTGCAGGTATCTATCAAACCTATTTACTACCTAACAATAATAAAGATAAAAAAGTTCGTCTCAAGCAGTTAATGAATGCTGTAAAATTGGTATTTTCATCTGTTTATCTTGAAAGTGCGAGAAATTATATTGAAAGTATTAATTACAAAGTTGAAGAAGAAAAAATGGCAGTTATTCTTCAGGAAATGGTTGGCTCAAATTTCTCTGGATACTTTTATCCGAATATTTCCGGTGTAGGTGAATCATATAACTTCTATCCAACTTCAAATTTAAAAATCAGTGACGGTGTGTCTTTATTGGCAGTAGGGTTGGGAAAATCGGTTGTTGAAGGTGAACAAAATTATAGATTTTGTCCGAAACATCCCAAAATGGAGGCTGTTTCTCCTAAAGAAATGATACGTGATTCACAAAAATATTTTTATGCAATTAATATGAAACGTGACGATTTTAATTTATTAGATGGAGATGAAAGCACATTATCAAGAATAAGTATTAAAGAAGCAGAAAAACATGGGTCAATACAGCATCTTGTTTCTGTTTGGGATTATCAGAATAATAGAATGGTAGATGGATTATCTGCAAAAGGATTACGAGTTGTAACATTTGCAGATGTGCTGAAATATAATTATTTCCCTTTAGCAAAAATAATAGAACAAATTTTGGAAATTGGTGAAAAAGCAATGGGAGTACCAGTTGAAATCGAGTTTGCCGTTGACCTCACAAAAGATGAAGAAAAACAAATAAAACCTACATTTTATGTTCTTCAAATCAGACCTCTTACAATTAATCTCGAAGAAATTTCCATCGACTCTGATAAAGTTGATAAAAATTCATTGCTTCTGTATACGGAAAACGGTTTAGGCAATGGTATAATAAAGAATATTTATGATGTTATTTATATAAATCCGGAAAAATTCGATAAAACCAAGACGATTTTAATGAAATCCGAAATCACTCAGCTTAATAATAAAATGAAAAAAGAAGACCGTGAGTATATTTTAATAGGTCCGGGCAGGTGGGGCTCAAGAGACCAATTCCTGGGTATCCCTGTAAAATGGGCAGATATATATAAAGCAAAAATCGTTATTGAAACAAGTCTTGAGGATTTTATTGTAGATGCTTCCCAAGGCACTCATTTTTTTCATAATCTTGTTGCCATGGATGTCGGCTATTTAAATATTCCTTATTCTTCAAAGAAAGATTTCATTGATTGGGATTGGCTTAATAATCAAAATGTTGTTGAAAAAACAGATTATTTTATTCATATCAGAGTGGATCACCCCCTGGTAATTAAAATGGATGGAAGAAAGGGACTCGCAATCATTTCAAAGTAGGATATTAATTAGTTGGTGATATCGGATAAAATGATTATTTATTACAGAAAAATGACAGGTAAAAATTAAGTATTTGACAAATAAATTCAGAAATAGATTTTTTCCTCTAAAATTTTAAAATTCAAAAAAATAATTTGGGGGAAATAACTATGAAAATGGAGGAATTCTTAAATCAAGTAGAAGAAAAAAATTACGACCAAAAGGAATTTCTTCAGGCAGTAAAAGAGGTTGTTGAATCTATCTGGTCAGTTTATGAAGCCAACCCTCGCTACGGAGAAGCTAAAATCCTGGAGAGATTAGTAGAACCGGAGCGTGTTGTGATTTTTCGTGTACCATGGGTTCGTGATAATGGTGAAGTCCAGGTAAATCGTGGTTTCCGTGTAGAATTCAACAGCGCAATTGGTCCTTACAAAGGTGGACTTCGTTTCCACCCAAGTGTGACTCTTGGTGGTCTGAAATTCCTTGGCTTTGAGCAAATATTTAAAAATAGTTTAACTACTCTGCCAATGGGTGGTGGTAAAGGCGGTTCGGATTTTGATCCCAAAGGAAAATCCGATGATGAGATTATGAGATTCTGTCAATCCTTTATGGCAGAGCTTTTCCGTCATATTGGACCGAACACTGATGTGCCGGCAGGTGATATAGGTGTTGGGGGAAGAGAAATTGGATACCTTTTTGGTATGTATAAAAAATTGAAGAATGAGTTTACAGGTGTTCTTACAGGTAAAGGTTTAAATTGGGGTGGAAGTTTAATCCGTCCTGAAGCAACAGGATTTGGTGTTGTTTATTTTGCTGAAGAAATGCTCAAGACAAAAGGAGAATCAGTTAAAGGTAAGATAGTAACAGTTTCCGGTTTTGGTAATGTTGCCTGGGGTGCTGCACAAAAAGTGAATGAATTAGGAGGAAAAGTTGTGACTCTTTCCGGACCTGATGGATACATTTATGATAAGGATGGCATAAAAGGGGATAAAGTTGAATATATGCTTGAAATGAGAGCGAGCAATAGGGATATGGTTCAGGATTATGCGGATGAATTTAATGTTCCGTTCCATCCTGAAAAAAGACCCTGGGAAGTTAAATGCGATATTGCTCTTCCTTGTGCTATTCAAAATGAACTTTTTGAAGAGGATGCAAGACAACTTGTGTCTAATGGCTGTATCTGTGTATCTGAGGGAGCCAATATGCCTTGTACTCCGGAAGCTATTACAATTTTCCAGGATAATAAACTGCTATACGCACCTGGTAAAGCAGCTAATGCTGGTGGCGTGGCAGTTTCCGGTCTGGAAATGTCTCAGAATAGTTTAAAGTTCAAATGGTCACGGGAAGAAGTAGATGAAAAACTGCACTGCATTATGAAAGCAATTCATTGCCAATGTGTTGAATATGGAAAAGAAG
>JAGLWO010000510.1 GCA_023133395.1 Candidatus Cloacimonadota bacterium
ACCCCAGGCAAGACCATTAGATACACTCTCTATTTCCCATGTCTGACCATTCCAAGATGCGTATTTAAGATAGTCACCGTAATAATCATAGTAGCTGATATGTGGATATCCCAAACTATCAAGTTTTAGAGAATTAAATTCACCAACCCGCCCTGATTCATAGTCTATCACCTGAAGGTCCCAGTATGTTCCTGTCCAAACAGCATACTTAAGACAATAGCTATCGCCATCATCTCCGGTATAGCTAATATGTGGACGATTATTGTAATCTATTGCAATAGAAAGAACCTCAGCAACAGGATAAGTAATGTTTGACTGATCCACCATAGATATCTCCCAATCTGTTCCATTCCAGAAGGCATATCTGATTATACTTGGTGGTGGCATATTAGGATAAAGTCTGCCTATGTAATAAGCAATATGAGGATTTTCAAAGCTATCAAGAGCAAGCGACAAATAATGTCTATGTTGATTTAGCAAATCAGGATCAACAACCTCAATCTCCCACTCATAGGCAACAATTGTGCCTGAAAGAAATAAAATTATAACTGCTAAAAAAATAACTTTTTTCATGATATTCTACTCCTTTATTTTAATATTGCACATTTCTTTGTAGTGTGATAATCACCTGCATTCAATTTATAGAAATAGATTCCTGAACCGACTCGATTGTTGTTTGCATCTCTGCCATTCCAGATAGGATTATCAAGTCCTGAAGCTGTTTTAATTAATTAACCGCTGTAACATAATAAAACTTTTTTTCATTCATAACTGATGTACTCCAGCTTTCTCCAGCAAATGAACCGGAGGTATCTTCTACAAAACCGGTGTATGAATCATCAGAAGAATAAACCTTATATGAATTCGCACCTGCAACTGCATCCCAGCTGAGATGAACATCTGTACCGATAATTTCGAGCGTTACATTTTGGGGTGGATCAAAAAACTCGTAAATCTGAAATCCAGCCATAGTAACAGCAACATAAGCATGAGAACCTGATCTATAGACACCCTTAGCTCCCCATCCTGGAGTATCATAGTACCCAACCTCCTGTGGATTTGATGGGGTAGATATGTCTATAACATGAAGTCCAGCCCAATCATCAGCAATATAAGCATATAAGCCAGATATACAAACAGCAAGGGCATATCCTGGTGTATCACAATATCCTACCTCCTGTGGATTTGACGGTGTAGATATGTCTATAACACGGAGTCCAGCCCAATCATCAGCAATATAAGCATATGAGCCAGATATACAAACAGCAAAGGCATATCCTGGTGTATCACAATATCCTACCTCCTGTGGATTTGACGGTGTAGATACATCTATCACACGAAGCCCTGCATCATAATCAGCAACATAGGCATAGGAACCTGATACATAGACCCCCCAAGCTTCACCTGGTGTGTCACGAAAACCTACTTCCTGTGGATTTGATGGGGTAGATACATCTATCACCCTAAGACCTGCCCACCCATCCGCCACATAGGCATAAGAACTAAACATATAAACATCATAAGCTTCACCTGGTGTGTCACAATAGCCTGTCTCCTGAGGATTTAATGGGGTAGATACATCTATCACACGAAGCCCAGCATCCTTATTAGCAACATATGCATAAGGATATGATACATAGAGACCATAAGCAAAATCTGGTGTTTCGCAATAGCCAACATACTGCGGATTTGACGGTGAAGATACATCTATCACCCTGAGCCCATCTGGAATTGTTGTAACATAAGCGTAAGAACCAGATATAGAAATATCCCAAGCATGGCCTGGTATATTAGCATAGACCCCAACATCCTGTGGATTTGATGGTGTAGAAACATCTATTACCCAAAGTCCACATCCATCAGCAAGATATGCATAGGAACCTGATGCATAGACACCACAAGCCCAACCTGTATCAAAATGCCCTATATCCTGTGGATTTGAGGGTGTAGATATATCTATCACCCGAAGCGTACTTTCATCAGCAACATACGCATAGGAGCCTGAAACATAAACATCCCAAGCGTGACCTGGAGTATCTACAAATCCTACCTCCTGTGGATTTGAAGGAGTGGAAATGTCTATTACCCTGAGACCTGCACCTTCATCAGCAATATAAGCATAAGATCCTGATACATAAACTCCTTGAGAGTAACCTGGTGTATCACATGAACCTATTACTGTTGGATTTGAAGGTGGGGTGATATCTATTATACATAATCCCGAGTCACCATTTGCAACATATGCATGGGGACTGGATATGAAAATACCATTTGCTCTCCAATCTGGCAAGGAGCAAGAACCAATATATTGTGGATTTGAAGGTGTAGATACATCTAAGATTTGCAAGCCTCCCCATTTGTCCGCTATATAAGCATAGGAATTTGAGACGAAGATATCGAAAGCGGAACCAGGTGTATCATAAAAACCAAGTTTTGCTGGCGAATTTACATCTTCGACATCCCATATTTCTATTCCGGCATTTCTATCTGCGATATAGAGAATTTGCGTACTACTGTCATAGTATAAACCACGAACCATTCCCCGCGTGTGAATGGATTCAGAAATCTTAGAAGGATTATATGGATCCGAGACATCTAGAATGTAGACACCACCACCAGCACTACAAAAGGAAATCTCTCGCAGTGTATCATTCACCACTGTAATCGTCATACCATAAGGCCAGTTGCCAACAAATCTAATATTAAGAGAATCAAACCGCATATTATCTGTAGAGGTTTCCAAACCTTGATATATTCGGGATGGAGAAGTCCCTCCCACACCGGGAAGTCTCCCCCACAGAGGACTCACCGATTCTGAGTATGGCTCTCCATAAACCACACCACTGCCTGCAATAATTACACAGGCTACTAAGATTAGTAAATATTTATACATAAAAACCTCCTTTTTTGAATAGTTAAAAATCAACAATTTAAAGAAGTGCGAGATATTTTAGAAGTTCAGAAGTGTTTAAGAATCAAAAATCAAATAAATAAACCAGACATATGAGTATCAATTTTTTAATCATAATGTAACGAGATGACTATAAATTACAGTGAGAAGCACTTC
>JAGLWO010000511.1 GCA_023133395.1 Candidatus Cloacimonadota bacterium
ATTCCACATTTCATTCGTCTTTCCAAAGAGGTATAAATTTTCTCATCGGGAAAACCGATTTCAGTGAGAACCGGAAGAGTGTATTTTATCATTATCGGAGGTCCGCACACAACACACCAGAAAGTTGGATCGAGAGATACTTCTTTGGTTACTGTTGGCACAAATCCCGTAAGTTTATCCCAACCTTTAACCTGGTTATCAATTGTAAGATGCAAGGTAAGATCATCGCGTTTTTCCCACTCTTTTATTTCATCTTTATAAATGAACAGATCGGGATTCCTGGCACCGTAAATCACGGTTATCTTTCCGTAATCTTTACGATTTTCCAGCATATAAATAAGAAGTGAACGTAATGTTGTGAAGGCAAATCCACCACCAATTATCACTACATCCTGTCCTTTGAATTTTTCAACCGGATACCAGTTTCCAAGCGGTCCACGAATCCCTACAATATCACCTTCCTGAAGATAATGAATTTCGTTCGTAACAGAACCGGTGCGGTTTACCGTGAATTTAAGAATATCTTCTTCCGTGGGAGAAGAAGCAATTCCAAAAGGAGATTCACCTTTTCCCAGAATGGAAAATTCACAGAATTGACCTGGTAAAAAATCAAATTTATCTTCTTTACTAATATATGATAGATCAAAGGTCTTTAATGTTCTGTCAGGACTCTCAGTATAGATCTTTTTCACCTTCATCTGAAATGGAATATATGTATTCTTCATTTATTCCTCAATTTTTTTCATAATCCAATATTTTCTTAATAACTCCTCGAATATCCAGATTTACCGGACAAACAACCACGCACCTTCCACAGCCTGTGCAGAGATGTTCACCATAATTATCCATAAAATAATTGTATTTATGCATCACTCTTTGCCGCACGCGTTGAGTGGATTGGCTGCGCGGATTGTGCCCTGATGCTTCTTTTGTGAAGATAGCGAACATACAGGAATCCCAGAGTCGGATACGTTTTCCTTTATTTCCCTTTCCTTCGTCGGAAACATCGAAACAGTGACAGGTGGGACACACAAAAGCACAAGCTCCACAATTGATGCATTTTGCAGCGATCTCATCCCAGATCGGTTCATCCCAGATTTCTTTTGTTTTAGAAAAAAGTGATGAAATATCTTGTTTTTCTGAAAAATGAGATTCGGCTGTTTCTTTTAATTTTTCAATTTTTTTGATTTCTTTATCGGATGCATTTTCAGTTATTTTAAACTCTTTCAGGAATTTCTTACCTTTATCGCTTACAGCTTCAAAAATGTAATTTTCGTCAGTTTCTACCACAAAAATATCGGAACCAGTTTTATCGAAAGGACCGCCATCGAACCAGTTGCAGAAACAAGTGGAAAGTGGCTCGTTGCAGGCAAGATTGAAAACAAGGCAATTGTCGTATTTTTCCTTCCAATATGGATCTTTATACATATCTTTCTTCGGCATTTGATGAGCTTCACCAAAAACCTTATCCAACAATAAAAGACTTTTTGTATCGCAGTTTCTCATTCCCCAGATGGCAAAAGGTTTTTCGTCTCTTTTGGGAATTTCCATTCCTTCTTTCGTATATTGGAAAAGAACTTCCGATTGAGGGAAAAATATTTCTTTGGGTGATCTCTTTGTGTTCAAGACTTTATTATTGATATCTTTGGCAGATTTGATCTTTTTAAAAGCTGTTGCCTTACCGTCAGTGACAGGAGCAAAAATACTATATTTCTTTTGAAGATTTTTTATAAATGTACTGAATTCGCTTTTCTTAATTTTGATCATATTCTAACCCATTATAAAATCTTGTTTTTCATCTTCACAATAACTTGCCATTGCAGGTTTTTCATTAATATCCAATCCTGCGGTATAATCAAATCGTTCCTTGATCTCTTTTTCCACCTTTTTATTCATAATACGCAGATCAAGGTCGACCGGACAAGCAGAAACACAAGCTCCACAATCCACACATCTTCCGGCAACGTGAAGATTCCTGATGAGATGGAAAATGATAGAGTCGGTGACTTCCGGAGTTTTCCCGATCCATTGCGGATCGTTCTGGTCAACAAAACATTCGTTACAATAACAGGCTGGACACACATTTCGGCAAGCATAACAGCGAATGCACTTTGAATATTCTTCTTTGATATATTCCCAACGTTCTTCGGAAGATTGTTTCTCAAAATCAATAACATTTTTGAATTCGTCTTTTACATCTACTTCTTTACGTGGTTTTCCAATAAAAATATCGTGAACAGGAGCATCAGGATATCGACAGGTCAAACAGGAATCACAAAGAACTTCATTCAATGAAATTGTCATATCAAAATCACGACCTTTTAAATGCACATTTTTCCCATCGATCTTTGATTCCAGAATTTCTTTCCCGTCTGTTTTCTGAAGAATTTTCTTCTTTTCCAGAACACCGTTACAGGGAACACCGATGATGACTACATTCTCGCGTTTTATCTGTTTCTCAACGGCATAAAGAACGATTGAACGAGCATCGCAGCCTTTAACTACAATTCCGATCTTATCGTAAATTTTTCCTAATTTTCTTTTATCTTTTGTAAGATAAGTTGTAAGATTATTTCTGCAGGTTTCATCGAAAATAAGTCTATCAACATCTTCTTCTTTATGAATAATAAGCGGTGTGGAAGAAAGCGGTAAAGAACCTTTTTCCCAACCTAAAACAATATCCACTTTCTTGTCTTTCAGGAGTTTTTTTACTTCTGTTCTCAGATTCTGGATCATTGTTTTGCTCCCTTTACCAGCCGCGAAGCAGGACCGATCTTTTTAATATCATTAGTGATCTTTTCGATGATATTGGCAAAGCGTTCACCTTCTCCGGCAGATATCCAGGAAAACTGGACTCTTTCCGGTTCGATCCCGATCATCTCAAGAAGTGGTTTAATCGTAGAATACCGTCTACGGGCGATAAAATTACCTGACAGGTAATGGCAATCGCCGGGATGTCAGCCGGAAACCAGTAAGCCGTCGAACCCGCTTTGCAGCGTTTTCATTATAAATAACGGATCGACTCTTCCCGAACAGGGAATCCTTATCACACGCACATTCGGCGGATATTGCATCCGGGAAACTCCTGCCAGATCTGCACCAGCATATGAACACCAGTTACATAATATTGCCAGAATTTTTGGCTGCCAATCTTTCATATTTACATTCCTTTTTTTTAATGAAATCATATTTTATTAACAAGATAATATAGTCGATTTTTATAATCTGTTTTTGGAAAAGGAACATCTACATATTTCACTATCTTAAAATATGGAGAAGTAATTTCTCTGAATTTAGAGTCGCTTAAATTCCAAAAATAAAGACCCGATTTCTCTTTATAAAAATCTTCTGAAATTAGTTGATAATAATCATCTTCTTCAAGTATATTTTTTGGCATAACATCATTTAATTTTACAAGAAATTTACTGTTTTTCTTCAAAATTCTATTCATTTCTTTTATTACAGAGATCGCATCTTCCGGTAAAATATTATCTATTGTATTAAATGAAGCTGCTGCATCGATGGAATTATCTTCAAGATTTTTTAAAAGCTCGATACCACCTGCTTTGAAATCAGTTTTATCATCCATTTTATTTAATTTTGAAGTATGATTTGCAAGTTCGATAGCTTTAGGAGAAATATCGATTCCAACCGCTTTTTTTGCTCCTAAAAACAAACTTTTAAAAAGTAGGTTTCTACTTCCGCAACCAAAATCGATTATTGAGTCAGCTTCTTTTATTAACCATTTTGTTCCTTCTTCTATTTCAATAAGGGGTATCGGTTTACTTGGATCATATCTTTTGTCGCTCGATAATCTTTCACCAAATCTTTCATCCCAAAATTCAATTGTGCTTTCATAATTATTCATAATAAATTTTCTCCAGCTTTTCAAAATTGATCATTAAGTATAATTTCCTTCTATTCATCTTGTTAGTTTTGTTCGTTGCATTTATTCTCCCAAAACATCTACCAGATCCAAAGCTTCAAATGAACCAAAAAGCTGTTCATTACTAAATCCGCGAAGATCAAGCGCTCCGCAACGACAGGAAGCAACACAAGCTCCGCAACCTTTACAAAGTGCTTCGTTCACAACTGCAACTTCTTTTTCTTTATCCACTTCGATCGCGTTATAAGCACAAATTATTTCACAATAACCGCAGCCGGAACATCTGTCTTCGTTCACTTCCGTAATTGTTCCCTCTGCCAGGATCGCTTTTTTAGTTATAAATGTAAGAGCTCTACTTGCTGCTGCTTTTGCCTGCATTATGCTTTCATCCATATCTTTCGGATTATGTGCGAGTCCGGCAACAAAAATCCCGTCATTAGAAAAATCAACCGGACGAAGTTTAACGTGTGCTTCCATAAATATTCCATCTTCGTTCAATGGAACTTTAAGCATTTTTCCAAGCTCTATGTTTTCCTTGCGAGCATCAACTGCCACAGAAAGCACCAGCAGATCTGCAGTTACAACCACTTCTTTATCCATAATCGGATCGAAAACAGTGACATTGATTTTGCTATCCGGATCCGATTCATCTACAAACTTAACCTGCGGTTTATTTTCAGGTTCGTAATGAACGAACATTGTTCCTTTATCCCGCAGTTCAGTATAATATTTTTCCCTGAAACCATAAGTTCTAACGTCACGATTCACAATGTAAATATTCGCTTTGGGAACTATTTTTTTCAGTTCAAGAGCATTTTTCACAGCTTGTGTACAACAAATCCTGCTGCAATACATTTTACCTTCTTCACGTGAACCAACACATTGGATCATCACCACATTTTTCGGTTTTCTTCCGGGGAATTTCTTTTCATAAAGCATTTTCTCGAATTCAACCAGTGTAACAATGCGATGTGATTTTCCATAAAGATATTCTTCGGTTTTGTGTTCCTCCGCACCGGTTGCAATGATAACCACACCGTGCTCGAATTGTTTTTCCTTTCCTGTACTTTTATTTGCAAAAGTTGTTGTGAAATTACCAACATAACCATCTATTTTTTTAATCTCAGAATTTTTAAAAATATGAATAAGTTTATTCTTGGAAATTTTTTCTATCGTATCGCGGAGTAATTTTTGCGGGTCTTTGCCAAAATTGAAATAGATATTTTGTAAATTCCCACCAAGTTCTTTTTCTCTTTCTATCAGGAACACTTTGTAACCTGCAACTACCAGAGATTGTGCTGCTGTCATTCCTGCTAGTCCCCCACCAATAACCAGTGATTTGGGATTTATATCAATGGGAAGTCTTTTCAGCGGCATCAGATCGCGTGCTTTTGCAACTCCCATATTCACCAGGTCTTTAGATTTTTCAGTAGCCAGTTCCGGTTCGTTCATATGAGCCCAGGAACATTGATCGCGAATATTTGCCATCTCAAAAAGATATGGATTCAAGCCTGCTTCGCTGATAGTATCCCTGAAAAGAGGTTCGTGAGTTCGGGGAGTGCAGGCTGCAACTACAATTCGATTCAGATTATGCTCCTCGATCCGTTCTTTGATTGTGTTCATACAATCCTGCGAACAGGCATATATCAGGTCTTCCGAGTGTTCCACATTTGCGATATTTTTGGCATATTCAGCTACATCTTTCACATCCACAACTCCGGCAATGTTAATACCGCAGTGACACACAAAAACTCCCACTCGAGGTCGTTCTCCAAAAACATCTTTTTCTACTACTTTCTTTTCCTGCAGTTCCTGCCTTTCCAATTTAAGATATTTGGTAGCTTCCGCAACTGCACCGGAAGCCGATACTACAGATTCCGGAATATCTTTGGGACCATTTGATGCACCACAAACAAAAATTCCTTCTCGATTTGTTTTCAAAGGAGCAAATGCATCTGAACGACAGAATCCGTATTCATTGAGTTTAATATCCAGTTTTTCAGCTAATTTCCGAATGTTTTTTCTTGGTTCCAATCCAATGGAAAGAACGACCATATCAAATTCTTTAAACTTAATATCTCCGTTTTCCAGAACGTATCGTAACTTCAAATTTCCTTTGTCTGTTTCGGTAATTTCCGAAACTTTGGATTTTATGAAATCAACTCCGTATTGACCTTTTGCTTTCTCATAATATTTATCGAAATCTTTGCCGAACGCCCTGATATCCATATAGAAAAGTGCTGGTTTCAAACCTTTCATATGTTCTTTGGCAATGATCGCTTCTTTGATGGCGAACATACAGCAGGCAGAAGAGCAGTAATTGTGATCGATACTTTCATCTCGTGAACCAACGCATTGAATGAAGGCAATACTTTTCGGCTCTTTTTCGTCGGAAGCCCGAACTACGTGACCACCAAAAGGACCGGAAGCAGAAAGCATTCTCTCGAATTCCAGAGAAGTAACTACATTTTTAAATCGCTTGTAACCAAAATGTCCGAACCCGATCGGATCGAAGGCATCGATTCCTGTTGCCACGATCACTGCTCCGACTTTCAATTTTATTTTCTTGTCTTTATCATCAAAATTAATAGCTTTTGCAGGACACACTTTTTCGCAAAGCCGACAAACACCTTTTGTAAGGCAAAGGCATTTTTCTTTATCTATTGTATATTCGGAAGGAATACTTTGCAGGAAATACCTTGAAATTGCACCTCTTTTGCGAAGCTGCATATCAAATTCATCATTTACTTTCACCGGACATTTTTCTTCGCAAAGTCCACAGGCAACGCATTTCTCAGCATCAACATATTTTGCTTCTTCAATTATTTCTGCAATAAAATTCCCGGGATTTCCTGTTACAGATTCCACTTTTGATTTGATGTAAATTTGAATATTTGGATGTCTGGCACATTCGCTCATTTTTGGTGCAAGAATACACATCGAACAGTCATTCGTAGGAAATGTTTTATCTAATTGCGGCATTCTTCCACCGATTGTTGAAGTTCCTTCAATTAAATGAACTCTAATTCCCATTTCAGCAAGATCGAGAGATGCCTGAATTCCGGCAATTCCTGCCCCGATAATCATTACAGATTTACTTTTCGAACTCATAAAATTTCCTTAATTTATCTAAACTGTCATAAGAGAATTTTCATAATAATTAATGTCATCAGAAACCCCCTTTTATTCCCCCTTGTAAAGGGGGATTCAATTGGACTCCCCTTTGTAAGGGGAGATTTAGAGGGGTTTACATAATAAATGTTGAACTTTTTAATAATCATAATTTTTACAAAAATATCCTCTTCTTTGTTGGATTCTCACCCATTTTAACAATCTGCTCTGTATATTCTTTCCCGACTCGAGCGAATTTCTGACCTTCCGATGCAGAGATCCAGGTAAGCCGAATTCTTTCATCTTCCAAACCCAATGATTTGAAAATTTCTTTTACTATTGCAATTCTTCTTCTGGTATGATAATTACCAACCTGGTAATGACAATCTCCGGGATGTCAGCCACCTACCAGAACGCCGTCTGCTCCTCGCAAATATGATTTTATCAGGAAAACAGGATCGATCCTGCTGGAACACATCACTTTTATAGGTAGGATTGCGATCGGATACTGCAACCTGTTTATTCCTGCCAGATCTGCCCCTGTGTAGGAACACCATTTACATAAGAAACTTATAATTTTTGGTGAGAATTCTTTTTTCATAATCTATTCTCCAAGTTTTAAAAAATATCCACAGACTTACACAGACTAATCATTGACTTTCTGTCCTTCATAATTCATCATTCCTTGTCTGATACACCGTTGGTGTATAAACATTCGATATTCATTTTCTTTTCTGAATCTCCAATGATGAACAAGGAATCTCGAAGTTCGAAGTAGCTATTTCTTATTCTTTTCATCATTTTTCCTAGCTGTTTCAATGCTTTTTACAAATATTGAAATTAATTCATCTGTTTCAGTGAGTAATGGAGAAAGTTTATCTTTTGGAGTAATCAACTTTGCTCGCATAATTATCTTTAACCAAACTTCAGTCTCCCGAAGTTCCTTCAGCGCAATTTTCAACTTATGAATAAAATCTGCTGTTGATTCAGCGCTTTGAGCTTCACCATAATTCGGTGCTGGCGAAGTTCCACTTTTCAATATCTGAGAATGAATATGATTACCCGTTTTGGTATTTGGTAAGGCTTCTGAAAGATGAATAATTCTAACAGCATAATCAATCAATCGATCTTGCAAATCAAATTTTCTTTCCTTCATCATTCATCATTCCTTGTTGGATATTCGATATTCATCCTATTCTCCAAGTTCCTGAAATTCTTCTTCTTTATAGATCATCACAGGAATTTCTTCTTCTACATCTCTTCCCGGAATATAATCGAAAATCCCGGCAACTCTTTCACCTGATTTTTTAAAAACCGATGCTACCGGAATATTTGCCGGACAAACATCGGAACATTGACCGCATCCAACACAGGAAAAACTCATATGCGAAAGTCTTCCGATATGGAAGAAAATTGTATCCGGGGGTAATCTCAAAGCACCTTTCTCTTTTAGTTCACGTTCTAAAATCGGAACATTATAATCAAAATTTGCTGATTCAAAATCGCAAAGTGTGCAATAGCAGATCGGGCAGACAGTATTACATCCGTGACAGCCGATACATCGTCCGAAAACATCGATTAGGCCATCGAGTCCGCTTTCTTCGGTATTTATTTTGGAAAAAACCTCTTCCTTTTCTTTGAGTCGTTTTTCTCTCAATGAATCGAGTTTGGAAGTTTTAAATTCTTCAGAGGATATTTTTCCTTCAAAGCCATCTACGAATTTTTCTGCTTTTTCTGTATTCAGATACATTTTGCATTTACCCGTTTCTTCCCCGATTAGAGAAATAAGTATATCTGAATTGGTCGGAGCAAAATGTTCACAAATGCAGCAGGTTGGACGGATTTTTGATGGAATTTCCGCTTTCTCAGTTGCCTTCCAATATCCGGTAAGCTGATCATTGATAGAACCATTAATATTTTCTTTTAATGGAAATACACCACTACAACTATAAGTTATCAACAGGAAATTATCCAGAGTTCCCTGTTCTCTTTTTACAAGTTCGATAAAAGCGCGAAACTCGCAAGGTTTGATCACTGCTGCAATTGGTTTCTCGATAGGAGTAAAGCGGGAAAGCACTTGTCCAGCATTAATTGGCATCAATGGATGAAGCGGAACAATTTCATCGAGATGAGATTTATCGGTTATCAAACCATAATCAACAGCACCGTTTTCATTCACTTTTCTTAATGAGAAAACTCCGCTGACCTTTTCCTTTTCCAAGAGAAATGTCAGAAATTCTTTTACTGCGATTTCGGGGTTTTTATTAATTGTAAGAAGTTTACTCATTTTCGCTCTCCCCGGCTTCAGCACTTTTCACTAATTTTCCGAGTTCACCCAGTTCATCAAGTTTGTAATCTCGCATTGGAAGTGCATCACCCACACTTTCTCCTGCAGAATATTCAAATGTTTTTTGCGTTTCATTTGCCATATAACTGAAAATATTTGCAACTGGAATATCCACGGGACAGGCATCCGAACATAATCCGCAGGAAACGCAGGAAAGACTCATATGAGACATTCTGCCAATATGGAACATCAAGCGATCGAGCGGAAATGCCAGAGCACCTTTGTTTTCTGCACGGATAAGCTTAACATCGGAATTCGGTTTTGAAACGGACGAATCAAAATAGCACTGACGGCAGTAACAGATTGGACAAACAGTCCCGCAATTATGACACCCTATGCAGTGTGCAAAAGTATCCTGCAGATTTGTGAAACCATCTGTCATTTTCTTTATTTCTTTAAATGAGTTTTGTCTGTTTTTTACTTTCTCTATCTTTATTTTATCAATTTTTTCTGCCCAGATTTTATCATCTTTTTTATCTTCGTTTTTATTTACAGAAAGAAGTTTTTCACCTTTTTCGCTATTAGAAAGAATTATTATTCCATCATCTTTCAAACCAAAATGCACATCACTGGCAGAAAGTGAAAATTTGTCGCAGATACTGCAGACAGGTTTCAAATCTTCGGAATTCCAATTATTCTCTGCGAGAATTATATCAAATTTCTTTTCATAATTTTCAGGATCAGCAATATAATCCTGCATTGGAAGTGCACCAACACAATCATAGCTGATTAAAATCACATCTTCCGGTTCTATCTGTTTTAATTTTATCAGTTCGATAGTTGCTCGAATTTCGCAAGGTCTCATCAGAACTGCTATCTTAAATTTTCCTTTACCTTTTCGAGTATATTTTTTCAGAGCATTGGCAGCATTGATCGGCATAATCGGAGCTATAGGATTCATATCATCTAGGAGACTTATATCTTTTATTAGAATCCAGGCATAGGAATCTTTGGAAGGAACCTGCATCGGCAGCATCACAGCATCTATAATTTTCGATTCCATCGCATTCTTGAAAAACTTTTTCATCTCTTTCCGAATGCTTTCCGGTGTTAGTTTTGTTCCTTTACTAGAAACTTTCGTCATTAATTCTCCTTTGAGAGATTTTGTTTTTTTCGACTCGTAAGCTTGCGACGAATCGAGTAAAAACTTATGTATAATCTCGAGTCGTTACAAATTCCTTACGACTCGAAAAAGCATTTTCATCTTATCGCTTCCTTCACTTCCTGGTAAAGTTGCGGATTAGTAAAATGTTTCGTTCGGATGGAGCCAGAAGGACAACTGCCTACACAATTTCCACAACCTCTGCAAACTGCTTCATTCACAACGGATATTCCTCTCTCATCATCAAAATAGATCGCATCGTATCCACAAACCTGCAAACAGGTCTGACAACCAGTGCAATAAGCTTCCAGAATTTCAGAGACCATCACTTCGGGAATGATCTTTTCTCCTGGAATTAATTGCGTGAAGATCTTACCTGTTGCTGCTTTTGCCTGTTGTATTGCATCGATCATATTTGCCGGTCCGCGTGCAGAACCGATTATGAAGATCCCATCTGTTGTGGATGAAACCGGGTTTATCTTCTGATGAACTTCCTGGAAATATCCTGTCTCGTGAAGATCGATATTCACCATTTCCGCAAGTTCTTCTGAATCTTTTGAAGCTACCATTGCAGGAGCCAAAATTACAAGATCGCTCTCAAGCTTACCTTTTTTATTATTGATGTCAGTGTATTCCACTTCTGTACCATTCACAGAAAGATCGAAATAACGAATGAATTCAACACCTTTTTCCTTTATCTTATTATAAAAATTCTGACTGTTTTTATAGGGAAGATTCAAATATTTGATGAGATGAGTAACTTTGATATTCGATGATTGCTCCATAAGATAATTTGAAACTTTGAGCATATAATCGCAGCATATCTTGCTGCAAAATCCAACTTCTTCCCTGCCAACACAATGAACCAGAGTAACAGATTTCGGTTCTTTTCCATTTTTGAGGGTTATCTTTTTATTTTCTGAAAACATTCTTTCAGCTTCCAGAGAATTAATAACATCATCTTTATCTTCAAATTTAAATGCAGAAAGTTTTTTTGAATCGAAAAATTCATATCCGGTTGCAACTACAACAGCTCCAGCTAATAATTCTGTTGTTTCATCAGGGTTTTCGGTGCTCTTTAAAACAATCTCAAAATTCCCCATAAAACCGATAAGTTTATCCAGAACCGTCTTTGTGAAAATTTTTATATATTTATTTTTTTGAACATCAGAGATCTTTTGTTCCGGCATAAATACAGCTTTCCCGCCGAGACTTTCTTCTTTTTCTATCAGGAAAACTTTTCTCTTTTCACCGGCAAGATTCAGTGCAGCTTCCATTCCGGCAATTCCACCACCGATAACCAGAACATCCGGATTGCTGTCCAATTCCTTTTCAAAAAGCGAATCCTGGTATAAAACCCGGTTCATTCCTGCGTGGATATATTGAATTGCTTTCCGGGTCGCTTCCTCTTTATCGGGAATTATCCAGGCACAATGTTCGCGAATATTTACAATTCTATATAAATATGGATTCAACTGCGTTTTCTTGCATACATTTATGAAAGTGGTGTCGTGATCACGCGGTGAACAGGCAGCACAAACAAGATGAGTTAATTTGTTCTCATTTATCTCTTTTTCCAAAAATTCTTTTCCTTCGTTGGAACAAAGAAGTTTGTGCCTTTTTACTACAAGTTCTTGATCTTTGAAATCTTCAAGTTTAGAAATTTCATCCATTATCTTTTCAATATCGACTTTATCAGCGATGTTCGGACCACATTCACAAACATAAATTCCTATTTTTTCACTCATTTATTCACCCCAGCTTACTGATCAAGTAGCGATAAAATCCCTGCTACTGCAGCTTCCGATTGTATTACTGAACCCTGAATATCTTTGGGACCTTCAGCGCATCCTGCCACAAAAATTCCGGATCTAGACGTTTCCACAGATCCGATCATTGAAGGTTCGGTTTCTATGAATCCAAAAGAGTCACGCTTTACTTCTAACGCTTTTGTCAGTTCTTCGATCGTATCAGAAGGTTTGAGAGCATTAGCCAGAATAACCATATCAACCAGGATCGATTCTTTCGTTTCTTTTCCATTAAAATAAGAAACTTCCAATTTTCCATCTTTTTTGGAAATGTTCATCTTCTTTCTGTCAGACTGAAATATAAATTTGGAATCGTGTGATTTTGTTTCATCAAAGAATTTCTGATATGATTTATCTGTCAGGCAAATATCAGAATAAATATTATAAATTTTTGCATCGTGTAAATTATGTTTAATAAAACGAGCGTGTTTGGAAGATGACATACAGCAAACATTAGAGCAATATCCTACATCATCTCTTCCAACGCAATGAACAATAGCAACCGAGTTCGGAGTTTTTTCGGAATCACGAAGAAAAAGCTTTCCTTCTGTTGGTCCATTTGAAGCGAATAATCTTTCAAATTCAAATGAAGTATAAACACCGGGATATTTTCCATAACCAAGATTTTCTAATTCCTGAACATTGAACAGTTCAAAACCTGTGGCAACGATTATTCCGGTAACATTGAGTTTAAGTTCTTCATCTTTCTGGGAAAAATCCATTGCAGCGAACATACAGGCTTCCACACATTTATTGCAGCTTTTATCTTTTCCATTAAGGCGAAGACACTGAGAAGCATCGACCACAGGAACATTGGGAAGTGAGCCGGAACAGGGAACATAAACTGCCTTTTTGTCCATCAGGTTTTCTTCCCATTCATTTTTGAGAACAACCGGACAGACAGGATAACACGCTCCGCAACCAAGACAAGCTTCAAGGCTCACGTATCGTGCTTTCTTCCTGACAGTAACTTTAAAATCTCCCGGTTTACCGGTTACTT
>JAGLWO010000512.1 GCA_023133395.1 Candidatus Cloacimonadota bacterium
ATGAAAGAAAAAAAAGAAAGATCATTTCAACTCTTCAACTTGGTGTTATTATTGAGCACAGTATAAAATCAAAGCAAAAAATCAAAGCTAAAGCAAGAATATTCCAGGCTCTCAGAATTTACATTAATGGAGAATTAGAAGCCTTAAAAACTGCTTTAAAAGACGCAGTAAAGATTTTAAATACGGAAGGTCGTATTGCGGTAATATCTTATCATAGCCTGGAAGATCGGGTTGTAAAAAAATTCTTCCAATACGAAGAAAAAGCATGTGTCTGCCCTGTAAGTTTCCCAAAATGTGTATGTGATAAAAAATCAACGCTTAAAATTATTACTAAAAAACCCATAACTCCATCTTTAGAAGAAATAAAGGAGAATAAGAGGGCAAGAAGTGCAAAACTTCGTATAGCAGAGAAAAAGGAGGTCTCATGAATAAAAAATTAATCATTATAATCCTAATTTTGTGTGGGATCATTTTCGTTCATCATTATAATAAACACAAAATATTAATATACTCCCGCCAGTATTACGAGCTATCAGATATATACAAATCAAAGAAAGATATAAACCTGAATTTAGTAAGTATAAACAGTAAGCTTGGCTCTCGAGAAAGAATTCAGAATCTTGCATTTGAGAAACTTGAAATGTTTTATCCTGATAACGATCAAAATATACACAACATAAAGATGAACAATAAGAAGAAATCCTTTTGCTTGATAGATTACATTGTCCCCTCAGCAGAAGCTCTAACAAAGTAACTTAAAAGCTCATTCTTTTTGAATGAGCATTTTTATTATGAAATACAGGTTAAAAATTTTCATTGCTATTAATTCAATCGTCATTGTCATTTGGGTGATATATCTATTCAGCATCCAAATACTGAATGCTCACAATTTAAAAAAAACTATCAATGTCAGGCAAAATCCCTCAAAAAAAATTATAATTCCCTATCGTGGGAATATTTATGATAGACATGGAAATTTATTGGTCAGTTCCATAAAATATTATCAGATCGATTTAGATAGAAATTCAATAGTTAATTACTGTAAAAGAAAT
>JAGLWO010000513.1 GCA_023133395.1 Candidatus Cloacimonadota bacterium
GCATAAGCCGGATGAAGCTAAATGTTTTGGTTCAGACTACAACTCTGAACCAGCATAAAGAGTTTCACTTTGTCATTTTATTCTTAAAATAAAATACTATACTACCAACTGCACCAACTAAAATTCCTGGTGGACAAACCATAAGAGCTATAAGAAAAAACAATACGTCTAAAAATCTGAGAAGTTGATTTAATACAATAATATCCACAGCCATTTTTTCAAGGCCATACATAACATTGTGCAAAACAGCAAATACGGGAAAACCAATAAGTGAAGCGAGGAAAAGAATCAAGTAGTTTTTAGCCTTACGCCAGCGGTGTACAAATACAAGTATTAGAGCAACGATTCCCATATAGCAAAACAATAACCCTGGTGGATTATCAGCGATACCAATAATGAATGCTATAACCAGTGAGATAATGCTTATAGCTAAAAAAGTAAACGTGACTTTTCGATTACTTTTATTGCCTGGTAATTTTAAAAGATATTTCATTTCAAATATCTCCTCAATTTAATAAGCCAACTCCTTCAACATAACATTACAATAGAATTACAAACTATAACCAAAACTTATGCCAACCATTGGCAAAAACACCTCAGATACAACAACTACTGGAGTAAAACCTATTCGAAATAACAGCCCATTCTTTTTTTGATATCTATATCCCAAAACTCCATGAATGAGTACTGGCCAATCACCTTCCAAATCTTCAGACTTAACTGGTATATAACTAACACCACCCCCAAGCTCAAATTTTGAATATTTCTCTCCTTCTAGGTGATAATACATTAAATTGGGTATAATACCATAGACTGGCTGTATACCAAAACTAACCCTATTTGATTTATTCATTCGAAAATCAACATTTACTGAGAAGAACGGCTTCCCGCCCAATTCTAAATAAAATGCAGTACCTGGTACATTTTCTGACTCATTTTCCTGAGAGTAGAGATGGCTACTTAAAACAAAAATAACAACAATGATGAAAGGAATTACTTTTTGAAACATAATTCTACCCTTTTTTTAAAAGCGAATATATCCTCAATTCTACCTGCTAATTTTTTCTATCTTTATATCATCGATTCCAAAACTATCCGATTGTAGGATGTTCATTTCAGAACGGTCGGAAGAAATATGTATGAACACGTGAAATTTCATCAGGTGGATCGAACAAAATTTGACCAGGGATTCCAAAGGCTTTTGAATAATTAGGATCCAGAGCCTTTGCTTCTTCTTTAAGTTTATTTCCACCTTCCTTATCGCCTGTACGGAGTTTAATCATGGCTAACTGTCCTGTTATATAAGCTTTCAAAGGAATTATTGGTTCGGGTTGAGATTTCAGATATGTTTCAAATTCTTTCTCAATCAATGGAGCTATTGAATCAAGCAATGTACGATTTTGCATTGCCTGCATCAAATAATACCTTCCTAAATCCACATACAGAATATTTTTCTTAGAGCTTAGACTAATTGCTTTTTCAAAAGACTTTGTTGCCTCCTCAATATTTTCGTTATATAAGTAAGTTTTTCCCAATGCTTCTTGTACATTAGCATTGTTCGTATTCGTCTCTTCTATTTTTTTCCAGAACTCAATATAGTCTGCATCTTCCGGCATTACAATCTCGCGTGCTTTTGCTCCGAATACAACATCTGCTTCTTCTAACTCCCGAACATACTTTTCCGCCTTAGCTGAATCACCACCCATATCGGACGGAAGCATTGCAAAAAGCTCAACAAGAAACAACTTTGCTTCGTGATAATCAGGTTTAAGAGCAAGCACAGATCCATAGGATTCAGCAACTTTCTCAAATTCAGCACTAAAGTCTTCTTTACGCATAGCTATGTATAAATTAAAAAAATCAACATTCGCCATATAATATTGATATATAACATTATTTGGTTCATTATCAACAGCATTTTGAGCGAATTGCTGTACATCGACCATCCCACTTATTAACTCCCTGGGATTTCCTAATCCGATATGCTGTTTTGTCCGTGCTAGCTCAAACCAAGCTGCGGCATTAGTGGAGTCCTTTACAATAACCTGCTCAAGAAGCACTTTAGCTGAGTCTGCTTGTCCAATCATTCTTAATTCATAGGCTTGCTGTACTGTCTTGTCCAACTTTTGTCCGGTACAGGACCAAAGCACAAAGGATATGCAAGCAATACTTAAAGACATTATAATAAAATGCCTTGTTAAAATACTTTTTGTTTTCATTTTTCCTCCTTGTCCTCCGAAGCTTTTTCTTCTTTCAACTTAACTTTCTAAAGCAAAGGAGGACTTTTTCATTAAAAAGGAAATGTTGCCTGACCACTCTCGGGTGGTCAGGCTAAATTCCCTTATTTCATAAGGATCATTTTCTTAGTTTCTTCGTGATTTTCAGTTTTTAATTTATAGAAATAAATTCCTGAAGAAACTGATTTACCATTATCATCAATTCCATCCCAGACTATTGAATGTTCTCCAGCTGGAAGCACTTCATTAACAAGTGTTTTCACTTTCTGTCCTTTCAGATTATAGACTGTTAACTCAACCTTACCATTTTCTGGAAGTTGATAACTTATAGTTGTCTCAGGATTGAATGGATTAGGGTAATTTTGATGAAGATAGTCTTTTTTTTGTACAATTATGTTATCATTAGTTCCAGTTTGGTCAAAATAGAATCTTCCAATATCAACTATTGTTCCATCCGGATCGGGTAGAGACATTGGGTCACCAGCATCAACGCAGGGTGAGTCTTCTAGGATTTGGAAATTTCCGCTTGCCGGGTCTTCAAATAAGGGATCAAGAAAGATGTTCATGAAAACATCGCAGGGGTCTCCATTTGCATTAACTGTAGTAATAATCCCTAAGTCGGGTGGTACACTACCACCGAAATCTCCAACTACATTATTATAGAAATCAGAATATGTAATATCAACATTTCCCGGATCGGAAAAATAAACACCTTCAGAGCCTGTATTTCCCTCTATGATAGTATTCTTCATAGTCATGTCTGAAAATTGCGAACTTTTAATTCCTCCTCCATTCCCACCAGCATCATTTCCACTAACTGTGCAGTTTATGACAGTGAAATTAGAATAATCCCAGGCATCTATACCACCACCTTCCCAAGTAATAGCATTGTTATCTGTAATCAGGCAATAGCTTATAGTTGCATTGGAATTAAAACAAGCAATTCCACCACCTGAATGTTCTGTAGTGTTTCCCATGATATCACAGTATTCAATAATACCATCAGAATTAGCCAAAGCAATTCCACCACCCGGATAATTGGCAGTGTTTCCATTGATTGTACAATTACTGATTTCAGGACTGGAATCTAAACATGCAATCCCACCTCCACCGGCGATGCCCGTTCCGGCGAGAGAATTATTATTTATTATTGTGCAGTTAAGAATCTGCGGGCTTGAGGACTCGCAGGCTATTCCACCACCTGATATGTCTGCTGTGTTATCGATGATTGTACAATAAGTAATTACAGGATTTGAGTTCACGCAATAAATGCCACCACCGTCAGCTGAGGCAGTATTGCCATATATGGATGTATATGATAGAATAGCGTTAGAGTTACCAGAAATTCTAATGCCACCACCATATGTTCCTGCTGTATTGTCACATATGATATTGTTCAAGAGTACCGGATTGGAATCATATAGAATAGAAACTCCACCACCCTGACCAGTAAGAGCAGAATTATCTCTGATGATATTGCTTACTAAGGATGGAGAACTATTGAGAATCATTACTCCACCAGAATTTATATTAGAAGTATTATTCTCAATTATGTTGTTAATTAAAGTGGGGGAACTCTCTTCAATTGACACACCTCCAACATGCCCCTGAGCAGAATTGTTTGAAATAATGTTGCCTTCTACATGAGCATTAGAACTCTCATAAAGACAAAGTCCACCAATATTCACGGTAGCAGTATTATAGGAAATCACATTGTTCAGTAAAATTGGTGAATTATAAGAGCAATCAACTCCACCGGCATAATCGGCACTGTTATTCGTTATGATATTAGAGACTATTTTGGGAGAGGAGTTGTCGCACATTATTCCTCCTCCGCAATATCCATAACCTGGATAAAAATTTCCTGTTCCTTCTGTAATAGTAAAACCGGTTAACACAGATGTAGTATCCTCATTAGAAATAAATGTAACCACAGAACCATGATCAGGATTAATTGGCTGGCTGCCATTAATTATCGTATTTGTGATATGAAGTGTGTCTGCATTAATAAGGAAATTACTGGCAACAGTAATTGCCTTGCCTATAAAATCGATATTTTCAAAATAAGTGCCATCTGCTACCAATACAGTGTCAGTATCAGTTGCAACATCAATACCAGCCTGGATTGTCGGCTGGTCACCTGGTACGTTGATGATAGTTGAGTATAAACAAGTAGTAATTAACAATACAAAAATCAAGATCAGTGTTTTCATTTTTCCTCCTTGTCCTCCGAAGCTTTTTCTTCTTTCAACTTAACTTTCTAAAGCAAAGGAGGACTTTTTTCATTTCATTAAAATCAT
>JAGLWO010000514.1 GCA_023133395.1 Candidatus Cloacimonadota bacterium
GAATTAATAATAATTAATAATTCTTTTTTATTTCTTAAATTGTAATTGTTTTTCATTAAATTTCACTTGACTTTAAGGCTGCAAAAAAAGGAAAGATGCAACTCGATAAATAAGGGAAAAAACTGATGTTGAGAATAAAGATTAACGGAATCGTGCAGGGTGTGGGATTCAGACCGTTTGTATATAAAACCGCAATAGAGCTGGGTTTAAAAGGATATGTTCTGAACTCGACATCCGGAGTTGAAATTGAAGTTTGTGGTGCAGAAAAGAATCTGGAATTATTCGTCGAGAGAATAAAAAATGAACATCCACCCGCCGCATTTATCAAGGAATTCTATGCTGAAGAAAAAGAAGATATTCCCTATACGGAATTTACTATCAAACAAAGCCAGAATAGAAAAGGTTCCACCCAAATATCCCCTGACCTTGCTGTTTGTCAAGATTGCGTTCGAGAATTATTTGATGAGTCCGATCCACGTTTTAACTATGCTTTCATAAATTGCACAAATTGCGGTCCGCGGTATTCGATAATTGAAAACACTCCTTACGACCGTCCGGTCACTTCAATGAAAGATTTTGAAATGTGCGACTACTGCAATGGTGAATATACTAATCCCCTCAACCGTAGATTCCACGCTCAGCCGATCGCCTGTCTAACCTGCGGTCCTCAATTAATATTTCTGGATAAGGATTTTGGAGAAATAACAGGTGACCCGATTGCAAATATAATTAAGATTCTTAAAAAAGGGGAAACAATCGGAATAAAAGGTATCGGTGGATTTCATATTGCCTGCGATGCAACGAATTATGAAACTATCGAAGAACTACGGAAAAGAAAAGACCGTCCACACAAACCTTTTGCTGTGATGTGTTATCCTGAAAAAATATCTGAAGTTGTAGAAATAAATGAAGAGCAATATGAACTGTTGAAATCCCCTGCAGCACCGATAGTTATTTTACTAAAGAAAGAAAGCAGTCCCATAAAAAATAATGTTGCTCCTCAAAATCCGAATCTGGGAGTCTTTCTGCCATACACACCTATCCATCATCAGATATTGAGCGATGAACTTCCATTTCTGATAATGACGTCCGGGAATTTCCACGACGAGCCCATAGCTGCTGAGGAAAAGGAACTGAGCGGTCTTTGTGATTTCTTCCTGACTCATAATCGTCCTATCCTGAACCGTAGTGACGATTCTGTGATACGCGCTTCCAAACCGCAAAATGTGATGATGCGAAGATCCCGCGGATATGTTCCGTCCCCGATAAAACTTCCTTTTAAAACCGTTCAGACGCTTGGTTCCGGGGCAGAATTAAAAATTACTTTCGCACTCAGCAAAGACGATTCGCTTTTCCTTTCACCATATATTGGAAATAATGGAAGTAAAGAAACGTTGGATTTTTACACGGATACTTTGGAAAAATATAAGAAATGGTTCGAGCTTGAACCGGAACTGGTCGTCTGTGACCTGCATCCCGATTATATGACAACCCGTTTTGCAGAAAGTACGGGTCTTCCTCTGAAGAAAGTCCAGCATCATCACGCACATATTGCCGCAGTAATGGCAGAGCATCATTTGGATGAACCTGTTATCGGTATCGCTT
>JAGLWO010000515.1 GCA_023133395.1 Candidatus Cloacimonadota bacterium
AATAATATTCTCGATTATCGCTTAACTTCTGCCATAACCGGTGGAGATTTTGTTAGTGATAATCTTTTTTACTCGAGAAGAATCGGAAGGAAACCACGATATTATCCTGATGATTATGATTATATCGATTTACCGGAAAATTCAACTATTTTGGGAGCTTTCAAGCTCTCAGGTAAAACAAAAAAAGGTTGGTCCATCGGTATAATGGAGTCCATTACAGAAAAAGAAATTGCTGAATATGAATTTGATGGGCAGAAAGAGAAAGTTACTGTTGAGCCGTTAACAAACTATTTTGTCGGTCGGGTTATTAAAGATTTTAACAAAGGAAATTCTTATTTAGGAGGAATGTTTACTTCTGTTAACAGGAATATAAATGATGATTATTTGAATTATCTGAATAAATCAGCTTATTCTGGAGGAATTGATTTCCTTCAACAATGGAATGATAAAACATATTATCTGATGGCTACAACTGCCTTCAGTCACATTCAGGGAGACAAAGAAGCAATTTTGGAAGCTCAAATCAGTTCCACCAGATATTTCCAGAGACCGGACAATAACTATGCTTCAGTCGATTCAAACAGAACATCACTTTCCGGGTATGCAGGTTCTGTTATTTTTGGTAAATCGAGCATTAACAGGATAAAATATCAAACTGGAGTATCCTGTCGTTCACCCGGTTTTGAGATCAATGATATTGGTTATATGCGAAGAGCAGATCAGATCAACCAGTTTACCTGGATCGGATATTGGATCAATCAGCCTTTCGGGATTTTCCATAAATTTAGTGTGAATGCTAATCAATGGTTTAATTGGGATTTTGGAGGAGTTAATACTTCCAATGCTGTGAATATGAATGTTCATGGAACTTTCAAAAATAATTCCAATTTTGGCGGAGGAATTACTCGAGGTTTTGAGCATATTTCAAACGAAATTTTGCGAGGAGGACCTTCAGCAAAAAGACCCGGTGATTGGGATGGAAATCTCAACTTTAATTCTGATGGGAGGAAAAGATTAAGTTTTAGCTGCGGTACAAATCTCGGATTTGGTGATAATGGCAATAATTCCTTTAATTCCTATTGGTTTTCAGTGAGAATCCGACCCAATAACCAATTGAGAATTACTCTGAATCCTTCCTACAATAAGTATGAACAGAACCTGGAATATGTTACAACTGAAGAATTTGAGGAAGAAGATCGCTTTATTTTCTCTTCCTTGTTTCAAGAAACAGCGAGTCTTACTTTTCGTGTGGATTATTGCATCACACCGAATTTCTCAATTCAGTATTATGGTTCACCATTTATTTCTGCCGGAAATTATTCTGATTTCAAACGCATAACCGATCCCAGAGCTGATAAATATGAAGATCGGTTTTATACATTTTTGGATGATGAAATCAGTTATGATGTCGATAATGAAGAATATCAAGTCGATGAGAATCTCGATGGAACAACGGATTACTCCATTTACAATCCTAATTTCAATTATAAAGCATTCAATTCAAATCTGGTTATTCGTTGGGAATTTTCTCCAGGTTCAAATCTGTATCTTGTCTGGTCACAAAATAGATCTGGTTTTATTTCAAATGGTGAATTCTCATACTATAATGATATGGAAGACCTTTTTGAAATTCATCCTCATAATGTTTTTCTAGTAAAGATCAATCATTGGTTTTCGTTATAAGTAATATAGGTATTAAAAAAGGAGAATATAATGAAGAAAATTTTTATATTTTTAATTTTTATATTTTTAATTTGTTTTCTATATACAAAAGTTGAGATAAATATCCCAAAACTGGAAAAACCTCCGATCATTGATGGTGTAGTATCTGATGATGAGTGGTATAAAGCAGTACGCTGGGATGAGTTCTATCAGACTTCTCCCGGTGATAATACAGAACCTTCTGAGCGAACAGAGGTTTATCTTGCATACGATGAAAATAACATATATTGCATGGCAAAATGTTATTTTGAAGATATGAACAGATTGCGGGATTTTCACTGCAGCCGTGATCAAATATATACGACTGATAGAGTTTTCTTCTTCTTTGATACTTTTCATTCCAACGATCAGGCGTATTATATTGGTTGTAATGCAAATGGGGAACAAGCGGATGGGATCATAATTGATGATATCGATCCTTCGATAGACCTGTTTTACTATTCTGCAGGTGGAATAAATGCTGAAGGATTCATTATAGAATTAGCATTACCGTTGGAAAGCATTAAATACAAAAGCGGGAAAGATGTAGCTTGGGGTGTTTTTGTTATACGTCATATTACAGATGGTCCCGAAAAAGTAAGCGGATTCCGTGTTCCCCGCGGTGGAGGAAATTTCTATGATAATTATGGAATTCTCCGTTTTGCCGAATTACCAACCAATATGAATTTGAAACTGATTCCTTCCCTCATAGGAAATTATAACCAGTTTGATGACAAAATATTATATACGAAAGACACAGATTCAGAGCTTCAGCCGGAATTGAATATCTTCTTCGAGCCGAATTCTAACCTTACTTTTACAGCCACGATAAATCCCGATTTCAATATTATCGAAGCGGATGGATTGGAAATAGATGTGAACTCCCGCTATCCTCGTTATTACCAGGAGAAAAGACCTTTCTTCATCGAACAGTCAAATCCATTCAGTACAGATCTGATAATCTTTAACACCAGAAACATTGTTGATCCACTCTGGGGAACAAAACTTTCCGGCTTAGTTGGAAAAATGTCTGTTTACGGTCTGCTGGCAGTTGATGAAGACACTTATGGGGATAGGTTTTGTTATGCTGACACATTGAATTCTGATGCGACATTTGCGTTCCTGAGTTTCAATAAAAAGCTTCGTAACGGAAATTCTTTTCTGCGTACTGCAGCAACCATGCGTCGCTTTGATGATTATGAGAATTTCCTGGTAAGCTTGGACGCCAATAACCGATTCAATGACGAAATTGATGCCGATTTTCAACTTGTAGCCACTTCAAATGAAATTGTTGAAGATGACGAAGTTGAAACAAAACTAGGCTATGGTTACTCTGTGGATATGGACTATTATAATGGAACCTGGTTTTTGAATTTTGAGTCCAATGGAATCACTGAGGATTACACAGCAGATCTTGGTTATATTTATGATAAGAATAGTATTTTCACAAAAACCCGGATCGAGTATCAGATTCATGGAAAGACCGATAAAGACTTTCTGCGTTACATGGAAATAGCTTCCACTCAGCACATAAAAACAACATTTGATCTTAAAGACATCAGATCCCACTATTGGGAATTGATGTGTGGTGCTATTTTCAATAATAATTTTGATTTCTGGACGGGGATAGAAATGACCATGGAGAATTATCTGGGTAAAGATTATTATATGCATTATCCGTGGTTAAGTCTTAATTATGAACCATTTAAACAATTAAAGACCAGTTTTCTGATCGTAGATGGAAAAAATCTTTTTTTTGGTGATACACAGGGTGAAACTGCAGATTATTACAAATATGAAACTACATTCAATGTTCGACCTGTAAATTTCTTTGATCTTGAATTCAAGCACAAATACCATGAAACGGCAGGAAAATATATTGCTAGAACCTATGAAGCAAAAGCTAAATTGCAGTTTCATAAGAATTTCTGGATTAGAGCTATACTACAGGTTACTAATAATGATATTTTTGCATGGGATGAAAAAAATAAAAGAATAGATTTTTATCCGCTGTTCACCTACAAACCCAGCGCAAATACAGCAGTTTATCTGGGAGCAACCAGGAATGAATTCAAAAGCAAACCTCTCAGCCAGCGGGAGTTATTGGAAGATACTCAAGACACCACTTACTTCCTGAAAATGAGCTATACTTTTGATATTCTTTAATAGAAAAATAAAAGTATTATCTCCGGAGGATAAATAATATCATTCGAAACAAACTCTTCATAGTTCACGTAACATAAGAAATGAACGATCCTTTAAATGATTTCCGGGATAATAATCAATTAGTCTTGACACTTGATGCGAAAATCCTGATAAGTAGAACACTAAATTTCAAAATAAAAGGAGGTTTTTTTATGAAAATCGGAAAATTATTTATTGTTTTGATGTTTATTGGAACAATGTTTTTCCTGAGTAGTTGCGAGGAAACCACTGAACCGGAAGCATCCGCAACACTAATTGTCAATAGCACTCCACAGGGTGCGACGATTATTTTAGATGGTGAACCGGTAAGAGCGGTTACTCCGGCAACCCTGGAGATCGAATCAGGTTATCATGAATTGAGACTTGAATTAACCGGATATCAAGACTATTTTGTGACCTTTACTGTTGATGAGGGGGACACCTATAATATAGATGCAATTCTGGAAGTTGCTTATGATACGTCTCTCCAGATAAGCAGTGTTCCTGCAGGTGCTTCCATTTATATTGATGGAACATACACCGGGTTATTCACTCCAGCTACGATCGATGGATTAGTGCCGGGATATCATTTTGTGAGACTTTATTTAGCCGGTTATAACGAGTATAATGTATATTTTAATCTTGTGGAAGGAACACCGTATGTAGTAAATGCAAATCTGGGAACTCCTCAGCCACCATTACCTGTATTTGATATAAGCTATCCTTCTGATCAGCAGCACTTCACGGATAATGTGATATATTTACAAGCAGATGTCGAACTGGATAATGGAGATCCTTTTACTGGAAATACAGCAATTATAACTTTAAACGGTTTTGATTATGAAATCGATGTTTATTCTGGGTATATTTATGTTGATATTTCTATTGCAGCCGATGAGAATACTATACAACTTAGAGCAAATAGTGCAAATGGAGATACAGGTGTTAGCGATGTGATCACAGTTTATGGTGATTTTGCAGCACCAGAGATAGAAGTTGTGCTCTGGTGGAATACTTCCACCTCAGACCTTGATCTGCATGCCTGGAATCCTTTAGGAGAGCATTGTCATTGGCTCAATATGATTATCTCAGATGGTTCGCTGGACATAGATGACGTCGATGGATATGGTCCGGAAACATTTACTGTGCAAACTGCCTACGTAGGTATTTATGAAATCCAGATAAACTGCTACTCTCTCCATGAAGATAATTATGCTGATGCTACCGTGCAGGTTTTCATTGATGGAGAATTGGAAGATACTTGCGGACCACACCATTTCATAGTCGACGATGGTATGGGCAACGACCCGCTTGCCTGGTGGGAAGTGTGTACCATCACAGTTTACAGGGGAAAAGCTTCCATCACGAACGAACCTCTATCACCTGAAATGCGTGACAAGATCATGTATGACAAAATGAATCTTCCCAGAAAATAAGCTTCAAACTCAAATAAATAAAAGACCCGGCTGAGAGCTGGGTCTTTTATTTTTAGATAATAAGATTAATTCTAATTTCTTATTTTCGTAATATAATTCCTTTTCCCATCACCATTACAGGGGAAGCAGTCAGATCGAGTGGATCATTATTCCAGACCACCAGGCTTGCCAGTTTACCTTTTTCTACCGTGTACAGTATATCATTGATACCCAGTATTTTAGCATGCTTATAAGTGATAAGTGAGATAGTATCTTCTTTTTTCATTTCCTTTTTCCTGTTTCTGCAAAACGCCTGATACCTTTTGCTCCCAGACCGGAAAGACCAAGATTTTTTAAAGTCCTTCCTTCCTTTCTAAAGTCTGTATCCATCATTGAATTGGCAATTTCGATAAATGCGCTGCATATTGGTGTGGGAATATTGAATTCTTGCCCGAGACTTTCATACGGAACCAGTCCGGTTGGAAGATCTTC
>JAGLWO010000516.1 GCA_023133395.1 Candidatus Cloacimonadota bacterium
AATTTACCCTCTGTGCGTAGATATCAAGATTGCTACCACTCCTGTAATCCTGCCATACAATGATAGCACCACCTGAACTGTCAGATACAATTTTGGGATACAAGCTTATTTCATCACAAATACACACACCATATAAGTCCCACTCAAGTATTCCGGATGAATTCACCCTCTGGGCAAAGACCTCGTAATAACTACCATTGCCATTTACATCATCATCCCATGTTATGATAGCACCCCCTGAACCATCAGATGCAATACTAGAATTCTGCTGGTCATAAACATTATTACAGATGCAGAGGTCAGTTGAACCCCATTGACGATTTCCATCCGAGTTTATCTTCTGTGCATAGATATCAAAACTGTTATCCGGGCTTTCTTCCCTCTGGTCCCACCATACTATAATAGCACCTCCTGAACCATCAGCGACACCAACTGGATTCTTTGCATGTTCTGATGCATCAGAAACCACTTTACTGCTTGAACCCCAAGGGAGTGTCCCTGATGAGTTCACCTTCTGGGCATAGATTATACCTGGCACACCAGCACCTTCGGTATCCTTCCATACTATGATAGCCTCGCCTGAACTACTAGCAACAGTCTCATAATGCCACAAAGAGTGGGGAAAATCATCTACACATATCAGAACACCATTTAAAGGTGACCACTGGCGTTCTCCTAATGGATTCACTCTTTGTGCATAGATATTCCAGTCAGAGTTATCATTCCTCCAGGTTATGATAGCTCCACTTGAGCCATCTGATACTATCTTGCAAGACTTCTGCGTGCCTGCTGTATCGCAGATAACAATACCATTTTCTGGTATCCACATTCGAACTCCTGATGAATCTACCCTCTGTGCATAGATGTCATAGCTACCACCTCTATGATCAACCCATGTTATAATAGCACCGTAAACATCATCAGATGCAATTACTGGATTACTCTGTAAAGATAGGTCATCGCATATCACAACACCATTTTCTTGCCATGCAAGACTTACAACTGGACTCATAATTATGAGTCCCATCAAAGCTGCTAATATGTGCTTCATGTCTTCTCCTATTTTATTAAAATCATCTTTTTTATTTTCTCATATCTGTTCGATTTCAGTTTATAGAAATAGATTCCTGAACTGACACGATTGCCATTGGAGTCTCGACCATTCCAGATAGCAGAATGCTCTCCTGCTGGTTTTGTTTCATTAACAAGAGTTTTTACTTTCTGACCTTTGATGTTGTAGATGTTAAGCGAAACTTTTGCATTCTCTTTGAGAGAATAACTTATCGTTGTGGTTGGATTGAATGGGTTTGGGTAATTAATTAAGTTTACATCTGCTTGTAGAAAAATAGTTTTATTTTCAAAGGATGTAATAGGAGAATCTAACCAATTATCATAATTAACAAAAGCCAGATTTTCATTATCAAATATATCATAAATTACTGAAATGTCTGAAGGATAGGGAAGAGAATCCATTTCGTTTGTTGTTGATTCGCCCCAATAATTACATTGAAAATCAATAACTTCTGTTGAATCCTCCACATTTACATAAACATCATATAGGAAATTTCCATAAATATTATTATTGTTAATGATCGGCATCGAATTACCTACAATTTTAATTCCAGTATTTTCATTTTCAATGATTTGATTATGTTCGATTACAGAGTTTGTGGAATAACAGCAAAAAGATGAAGCAGTATAATTGGAATCATTTCCGTAAATAAGATTATTTTCAACATAACCGGAAGAACCTCCTAAAAATAAACCACTGCCATAATCAATACCATATCCGGCATTTGTAATATTATGATGTATTTCATTATTTATCAGTTCACCATCCCAATTATCAAGATAGATACCACCACCATGATATCCTTCAGTATTAAAAGCTATTTCGTTATTTACAATGATTGCTGATGAATTTGAACAATATATTCCTGCACCATTAAAATACAAAATGCCCATTTGATTATTGATAATTAGATTATCTTGAATTGTGGCTGAAGCATTCTCAATATATATTGCCTGAACAGTTGCTCCGGTAATTGTAAATCCAATTAATTTAGCATTAACAGATTCTTCATTTTCAAATATTAATACATTTCCATCCTGGTTACCATCAATCACCGTCTGTGAAATATATGTTGTATCTTGAGTTGTTAAGAATAATGAAGCAACTGTAATGTTTTTGCCAATGTAATCGATATTTTCAAAGTAAGTATCCGGTTGTACAAGAACTGTATCACCATCTACTGCTACGTTAATCCCTTCCTGTATCGTTGGCTGGTCACCCGGTACATTGATGATAGTTGAAGCCAGAAAGGTTGATAAAATAAAAAATGTGAAAATAATAAATAAGGTTTTCATAAAATCCTCCTTTTAAAAATAGTTAAAAAATCAACGATTTAAGAATTACGAATCAAATACAATTTTCAAGAAGATGAGTATCAGCATTCAATTTCAATGTGACGAGATGAATATAAATTACAGTGAGAAGCACTTTCCTTATTACTAAGTAAGAAAGGAATTATATATTATTTTTTGTCAAATACTTTAA
>JAGLWO010000517.1 GCA_023133395.1 Candidatus Cloacimonadota bacterium
ACTATCCTGAACAGGAAAGCAATAGCAAAAATAAGTCGTACTCCCGGAAAAACAAGGTTAATTAATTTCTTTGAGATCCGATTTAAGACAAACGACGAAAAGGAGGGCTTTATAAATTTTGTAGACCTTCCCGGATATGGCTATGCAAAAGTAAGTAAAGCTGAACGCGAATCATGGAAAAAAATGATACAGAACTATTTCGATAACAGGTTACAATTGAGAGGGGTTATTGCTATTATCGATATCCGTCACAAATCTGACCCGAAAGATATCGTGATGTTTGAAATGCTGAAAACAAAACAAATACCTTTTGTTGTTATTGCAACAAAATCGGATAAGATTAGAAAAACGAAGGCTGTATCATCACTTAGAAAATTAATATCCGAACTCAAACTTGAAAACCAGGGAATTATACAATTCTCTTCCTTTAAAAAAATTGGAATTAATGAAGTTCTCAACTGGATATCCAGCAGGATTCTGTAATTTTAATTTGACAATTGAAGTAATTATTGTAAGTTTCGAGCTTGAAATATAGAGGAAAATAAATGTTAGAGAAAATAAAAACACCGAAAGACGTAAAAAAACTCTCTATAGCTGAACTGGAAAAACTAGCAGAAGAAGTAAGACAAAGAATTATTAAAGTAACCGCTAAAACAGGCGGTCATGTAGCTCCCAGTCTGGGTGCCACGGATTTAACAATCGCTCTTCTAAAAATTTTTAATCCCCTGAAAGATAAAATAATCTGGGATGTTGGCCATCAATCCTATGCATTCAAAATTCTAACCGAGAGAAATGACAGGTTTGAAACTTTACGTCAATTCAAAGGAATAAGCGGCTTCAACAATATTTTTGAAAGCAAATATGATGCTTTTGGTGTTGGTCATGCAAGCACATCGATTTCAGCAGCATTGGGTATCACCATTGCTAAAGAAATGACAAATAAAAAAGGGCGAGTTATCGCTGTAATAGGTGACGGTGCACTTTCCGGTGGCATGGCTTTTGAAGCTCTTAATCACGCAGGTCATCTGCAGAAAGAGATAATTATTATTCTGAATGATAACAACATGTCGATCTCAAAAAGTGTTGGAGCACTTCAGGCGTATCTCACGAATATTCTTGTAAGTCGTTCTTATAATGTCATGAAAAATCTCATCTGGGATTTTGTTCAACACCTTCCTCATAGAGTACGCAGAAGAATCATTCTCAGTGCCAGAAAACTGGAAGAAAATATGATCAATACCCTGGCACCAAATATTATATTCGAAGATCTTGGTTTCAAATATGTTGGTCCTATCGATGGACATAATATGCCACGTCTGGTCAGGATTTTCAACAAAGTTAAACATAATATGACCGGTCCTATTTTTGTACACGTAGTAACCAAAAAGGGGAAAGGTTACGAACATGCAGAAGTGGACTCTCCCCGATTTCATGGATTGGGTCCATATGAAATTGAAACTGGTAAAAGTGTTGGTAAAAAAAGAGCTTCATATTCAGAAATCTTTGGAAGCACTTTATGTGAAATAGCCAGAGAAAATAAAAATATCGTTGCTATCACTGCTGCAATGACGGATGGTACTGGACTAACTGGTTATGCAAAAGAATTTCCGGATCGATTTTTCGACGTTGGAATTGCTGAACAGCATGCTGTTACATTTGCCGGTGGTCTTGCAATTCAGGGTTTGAAACCTTTTGTTGCAATATACTCAACCTTTCTACAAAGAGCACTCGATCAGGTATTACATGATATTTCACTTCAGAAATTACCTGTTGTGTTTTGCCTGGATAGAGCTGGACTGGTGGGAGAAGATGGCGCAACTCACCACGGGGTGTTCGATCTTTCCTATTTAAATCTTATCCCAGACTTAGTTGTAATGGCTCCTGCAAATGCAAATGAGTTCAAAGATATGTTGAGATTTGCTGCAAATTACAATGAAGGTCCAGTTGTAATAAGATATCCACGCGGTTCTGCAAAATTCAATAATTCTGAAAACAACTCTATTAGATTTGGAAAATACGATGTGGTAAAGCCTGGAGAGAAAGTAGCTATTATGGGCATTGGTAAGGCATTCGAAGATGCAGAAATTATTTACAATAAAATAAAGAAAGATTTTCCAAAATTAAAACCATACCTGTTAAATCCTCGTTTCCTCAAACCAATGGACACTGAATTCCTAAAAGAACTTACAAAAAAAGTAAAAACAATTTTCACTATTGAAGATAATGCCCTGATTGGTGGTTTTGGAAGTAGTATTAAGAATTATTTTGCAAATTCTGATATCAAAGTTTATTCCTTTGGAATTCCAGACCAATTTGTCCCACATGGTGAAATAACAGATCTGAAAAATTTCATCGAAACAACTCCAGAACAAATATTTGAAAAAATCAAAGCTATTTTGAAATAATCCGGTTATGGAATATAAAAGCGATACGATCTCAGCCATTTCCACACCCCAGGGAATTGGCGGCATTTCTGTACTGCGTGTAAGTGGTGATAAGGCAATAGATGTTGTAGATAAGATCTTTAATGGTAAAAAATCCTTAAAATCAATTCAAACACATAAGGCTGTTTTTGGAAAAATACTCGATGGGAAAAAACTGATAGATGAAGTTATAGTAACCACTTTCCGCGCACCGCACAGTTACACAGGTGAAGATGTAGTCGAAATATCCTGCCATGGAAGCACTTTCATTACAAATCAGATTTTAGAAATTCTCCTGCGAACAACCCGACTTGCCAATCCTGGAGAATTTACCCAGAGAGCTTTCTTAAACGACAAAATCGGACTCACCCAGGCAGAAGCAGTTGGTGATATAATAAATGCAAAAACCAAAATTTCGCATCTGGCAGCAGTTCAACAATTCGAAGGCAGTCTTCGACATAGAATCGAAAAACTTCTCAATAAAATAACCGAATACCGTACATTATTAGAACTGGAAATTGATTTTCTGGAGCAAGATGTACCTGAAATCGACCTGAAAAAACTAGAGAGAGATCTTAAAAAGCTCCTTCAAAATCTGGAGCAACTTGCCAGAACAGGTAATGAAGGAATTATTTTAAAAGACGGACTAAAAGTTAGTTTAGTCGGTGCTCCCAATGTGGGAAAATCCAGCATTTTCAACGCTTTCCTTGAAACCGAAAGAGCAATTGTTACTCCTCATCCCGGAACTACACGAGATTATCTGGAAGAAGCTATTTCTTTGAAAGGATATTTGGTGAGATTTTTCGATACTGCTGGCATAAGGGATACATCCGATGATATCGAGAAGATCGGGATCAAGCGCTCGTATGAAGTAATAAGAAATTCGCACAAAGTTCTGTTCATAATAGACGGAAATGAGAATCAGAAAGAATATAATACCCTTCTTAAATTAGTTGATCCGGATAGGATTATCAAAGTTCTAAATAAATCAGATTTATTTAAAAAATCAGAAATTCAATCATTCGAAGAAAAGGATTATATTTCCTGCTCTGCTATTCAAAAAAACGGATTAAGTAAATTAAAAAATTTTTTAATTAAGGATATCGAAATCTCTGAAGAAGAACTGCATTCAGGAATTCTAACCAACACCCGTCAGATCGCTGCTGTGAAAAGAGCGGTGAAATCTGTGGAACATGCTCTTAACTCCTTGAAAAAAGAGATGGGTTTTGAATTTACTGCATTCGACCTGAAAGAAGCCAGCACTGCCCTGGAAGAGATTATTGGCAAGATCACTACAGACGATATTTTAAATCGGATATTCGAGAATTTCTGTATTGGAAAGTAAACATAAATATTCCTTAAGAATATATCTTTATTCCTCATTTTTATTAATATTTTAATTTATTTATAGCAAAATTAGTTTAAAAATAAACTATGAATAATTTTCTGATTTCTTATTATGTAGCCATTCATATTTTATTTTTAAATCGTTTAACTTATTATATTTTATGATGTTATCATGTTGAATCCTACCAACAATTATACCTGGGGATATTTCAATTTCTTTACAAAATTGATTTATTGAAGCTCTTGTAAATATATGGTTTTTTAAAAAAATTTCGTATTTATCTCTTGGTATCATAAAATTTGCTGCAAATTTATTTGCTTCTTCTTCATACTTATTTAGTTTTTTTGGAATTATTTCTTCAATAAAATATTGTTTTTTTGAATGATAAATTATATGAGCAGCTTCATGAAAGAAAGAAAACCAAAGATGATCATTGGTTTTATATCTTAAACTTAATAGAATCATAGCCTTTGTCGGATTAAGCCAATAGGTAGCACCAGAAGTTCTACAGCCCTTTAATTCTTGAACAAAGACAACGGCAACACCGTTTTCAGAACATAAATTCTGTAATTGTGGAATAAATTTATTTGGCTCAATTACGTTAGTTAGTTTTCTTATTTTAATTAAGCAATTCTTAAAACCGGCTTTATCATATTGTTTACATGGAATCTTCATCGCTTCGATTTCACCCTTTCTTAACCATGAGAATAAAGCTCCATTTTTAATATCATAAGCTTTTGATTGTTTATACATGACTAGCTTAGTTTGCCAGTAATTGAATAATTGTTTTAAACTAGTTATTCTGAAAAAATTTAATAACTCGTTAATTTGTTCTACTTGATCATTAAATTTTCTAATCCATTCCTTTTTAATCATATCATTAATAGGAATTAATTTCATTAAATCAGAATTTTCAAGTAATTTTTGTTTTTCATTTTTTCTTGCTAAAAATTCTCGAAAATTAGATTCTAAATTATTCCAAAAATGCGCAGGGATATTAAAAACTTTTTCAAGTTGCAACGCAGTTTCTGGTGTAATTTCAACTTTACCATTCATAATTTCATTAATTGTCTTTTGAGGTCTTCCCATTCTTAAAGCCAATTCTGTTTGTGTCATTTTATATTCTCCAGTAATCTCTCTTAAAGTATCTCCTGGTGGAAATATAACATTTGGTTTATAATAACATTTTTTCTTATCATCCATGATAATCCTCCACATTAAGTACTAAAACTTTTTCAATTTTTGTTAAATCAATACCACCATCTTTTTTTCTTGGAATAACTTCATAGTCTGGTTTTATTATTAATCTGTAATTTCCTGTTAAAGTTATCCCATATTCTCCTGTTTTTTTTCCCTTTAGTGGATGACATCTTATTCCAGGTGTGATATTCATTTCATTTAAGTTATTTATCGCCCTCATCTGTTGTAATCGAAGATGAACTGTTTTCCCAACTGCTTTGCCAAATGAAGCAATGGACTTATTATAATCATTTAAGACACCAGCAAATCTTTTATTTTTAAATCTAATCTCCATATTTTATAACCCATAGTGTTAAAAATAATTTTTATATTCAATTGTCAATTAAAATTTGAAATTCGTATTTAAGAAAATACTTTCTACTTTACATTTACTATGTATAATATTATTGTTCTTAATTTCGTCATTTGAATAATATTTGCACTTATTAAATCCGGTTGAACTATTTAATATTGGTAGTAATCCATGCTAATAGAATAAATCCAACACAAACTGAATTCAGTTCACGAATAAACGTATTATAGTCATACGATTTTTCTATTACTTGTATATTTGATAAATACTATATTAAATTTTATAGTAGCGACATATTTTGAGAAAAAACTTCTTGCCAATCATTACGTATTTTATTCAAAGATTATTTATATCTTTTAAGGAGGACAGATAATGTCAATACTTACTTATTACATTGCAATCAGAACCGTTACCGGATCACGTTTTATCATGAAATGTTCGCTTGGCTGATGGCTTTTAACAAACCAACCAAAAAAGTTTTTCTCGTTTATAGTGAACCGGAAGTTTCACAACCTATGGTGGAAAAGATAAAGTAAACTTACGGATGGGATGTGGTGATATCAGAGTTTGAAGATAGTTTTGAATTGGATTAGCCACGGAAAAAAAGTAAAAGGATATTTATGCAAAGATATTTCTATAAATTTATGACTATAAATGATCACACATTTTATAACCTTGAAAAAAACCAGATTTGGTTTACATCTCCATTGAAGTTTAATGATCCTTTTGACTTTTTTATTCCATATAGCCTAAATTTCACTAATGATGAATTTAAAAAAATCGTACCATTATTACCTGGTTATTCAAAGGAACAATACGAACAAATGCTTGTTCATTATAAAGAGAATCCAAAAGAATTAGAAAAGTGGTCTGAAATTGGACATACAAGATTTACTTCAAAAATCCGAGTTGCCTGTTTCTGTGAAGAAAAAACAAATATCCTTATGTGGTCTCATTATGCTAATTTTCATAAAGGTCTATGTCTCAAATTTGATTCATTTTATGATAAACAATTTTTTCATAAAGATGATTGGGATTACCATAAGATGCCGATAAAAGAAGTAAACTATCCTAAGGAAATCAAAAAGATAAACTACTTCAAAGATAATAATGATTTTTTTGTTAACTGTGCATATACAAAATATCATCAATGGAATTATGAAAAAGAACATAGAATTATATCTATGGTTGATGCAATTCAATACAATAAAGAGTGTTTAGTTGAAGTTAATTTTGGATGTAAATGTAAACAGGAAAACGAAAGGAAAATTATTGAAATTATCGAATTAAACAAATATCCGAACGTTAAGTTCATTAAAGCAATAAAAAGCATGAAGAAGTTTGCTTTAGAATTTAAAGAAATTAAAGTTTAAAATTGGAGAAAATCATGTTAAATAAAATCAACCCAACGCAAACAGAAGCCTGGAAAAAGTTGAAAGAACATTTCCGGGAAATGAAATCTGTTCATATGAAAGATTTATTTGAAGAAGATAAAGATAGATTCTCAAAATTCTCGCTTACTTTTGAAGATATCCTTGTTGATTTTTCCAAAAATATAATTACTGAAGAAACTCTCAAGTTGCTCCTTAAACTGGCTAATGAAGTTGAACTTAAGGATGCAATCAATAAAATGTTTTCCGGTGAGAAGATCAATGAGACAGAAGATCGGGCTGTTCTTCACACAGCGCTAAGGAACCGCTCCAATAAACCGGTTTACATTAATGGTAAAGACGTGACGCCAGATGTGAATGCTGTGTTGAAGCAAATGGAGGAGTTTTCCGATAAAATTACTTCCGGACACTGGATCGGATTTTCCGGGAAGGTTATAACAGATATTGTGAATATTGGTATTGGCGGATCTAATCTCGGTCCTCTGATGGTAACCGAAGCTTTAAAGCCTTACAAAAAAATAAACGTCAATGTGCACTTCGTTTCCAATGTTGATGGAACGCATATCGTTGAAATCCTGAAAAAGTTAAATCCGGAAACTACTCTTTTTATAATTGCTTCTAAAACATTCACTACTCAGGAAACCATGACCAATGCTTTTACTGCTCACAAGTGGTTTCTAGGTTCTGCACAAAATGAAGATTTTATTAAACAGCATTTCGTGGCAGTATCTTCAAATAAAGAAGGAGCTGTCGAATTCGGCATTAATTCGGAGAATGTGTTTACTATCTGGGATTGGGTTGGCGGGAGATATTCGCTCTGGAGTGCAATCGGGCTTCCTATTGCCTGCTCAATTGGATTTGAAAATTTTATTGAACTTTTGGAAGGTGCTTTTGCTATGGATAATCACTTCAGAAAAGCTCCCTTTGAGAAAAATATTCCTGTTATCCTAGCTCTGCTCGGGATATGGTATAATAACTTTTTTAGAGCGGAAACTGAAGCAATACTACCCTATGACCAATATCTGCACAGATTCCCAGCATACTTCCAGCAGGGAAATATGGAAAGCAATGGCAAATACATCGATAGGAATGGTAAGGAAGTTAATTACCAAACAGGTCCTATAATCTGGGGAGAACCTGGTACAAATGGACAGCATGCTTTTTTCCAGTTAATTCACCAGGGAACAAAATTAATTCCATGCGATTTCTTAGCCCCTGCCATCAGTCATAATCCTATTGGAGATCATCATCAGAAATTACTATCAAACTTCTTTGCACAAACCCAGGCTCTAATGAAAGGCAAAACCAAAGAAGAAGTTCTCAAAGAATTAAAAGCAAAAGGCAAAACAGATGAGGAAATTAAAAAACTCCTCCCCTTTAAAGTTTTCAAAGGCAATAAACCAACCAACTCGATCATATTCAAACAGCTTACACCAAGAACACTTGGAAGCTTGATAGCTATGTATGAACATAAAATCTTCGTACAGGGAATTATCTGGAATATTTACAGCTTCGATCAATGGGGAGTGGAACTCGGAAAACAACTCGCTAACAAGATCCGACCTAAACTTCGGGATAAAAGAAAAATAACAGGTCATGATTCCTCTACAAACGGACTGATAAATACCTTTAAAAAAATGAGAAAAGCAGCTCCAAAGGCTCAAATACAGACTATTGAGAAAATTCAATACTTCGACTTTTACAAGGGTCCTGATAGGGGACTACCCAGCATGGTCGATATTCAAATCAATATTCTAACTGAATGCGCAGAAAGAACTCTCTCAAGCAGAGAAATTTCTGATAATTTAGGAAGAACAGGAAAATCCGGAAATCTGAAAAGAGCAATTTCCACTTTGAGGAATAACGGATTAATAGCATATACAATACCGGATAGACCGGGAAGTTCCAACCAGAAGTATAAAATCACACGAAAAGGTATAGAGGTCTTTAAACAATATGAACTCAAAAAGAAATCCCTGCTGAATCGCATTCAAATAATCAAAGGAGATATTACTACTTTAAAGGTCGATGCCATTGTGAATGCTGCCAATACTTCTCTCCTTGGAGGTGGTGGAGTTGATGGCGCAATTCACAAGGTTGCAGGTGTAGAACTCCTGAAAGAATGCAGAAAACTGAACGGTTGTCCTACTGGTGAAGTAAAAATTACAAAAGGATACAATCTTCTTGCAAAGCATGTAATTCATGCTGTCGGTCCTATCTGGCATGGTGGAAAAAACCGCGAAGATGAACTGCTTGCCAGTTGCTATAAAAAGAGTCTAAAATTAGCTATGAGAAATAAAATCAAATCAATTGCGTTCCCGGCTATCAGTACAGGTGTGTACCGCTTCCCCACAGAAAGAGCAACCAAGATTGCTGTACAAGAGATTAAAAAGTTCTT
>JAGLWO010000518.1 GCA_023133395.1 Candidatus Cloacimonadota bacterium
AGTTTTTAATTACGTTAAAAATAAAAATTGGGAATTTGAAGGTAACCTTCCTTGTGTGATAGATTTTTACGCTGATTGGTGTGCACCTTGCAAGATAGTAACTCCTATTTTAGAGGAATTAGCAGAAGAATATGAAGGTAAGTTGAATATTTACAAAGTGAATACAGGGGAGCAGCAGGAATTAGCAGCTGCTTTTGGTATTCGCAGTATTCCTTCTCTTCTTTTCTGTCCAAAAGAAGGTCAACCGCAAATGGCTATGGGGGCGCTTCCCAAACAATCTTTTAAGAAAGCATTCAAAGATGTATTAGGAGTCGAATAATTAGCTAAATATTAATCTATGAAATAAAGATAAAATCGATTATAATGTAAAAAATTAAGGGGGAAAATAAAATGAATATATCTAAAAGAGTAAAACAAATCGAAAAATCTGCCATTCACGAAATGACCAGATTATCCAAGCAATACGATGATGTTGCTTTTTTATCGTGGGCAAAACCTACTTCAGGAACACCTAAACATATCGATGAAGCAGCAATTTCCGCAATCAAGAAAGGACTAACTGGCGGATATTCTCAAAACGATGGTTTACCAGAATTAAGAGAAAAAATCGTGAAAAAACTTAAACGAGATAATAATATCAAGACGAATATTTCGGAATTGCTGGTAACTGTCGGAGCAATCGAAGGTCTGGCGGCTGCTGTTATGGCAACCATTGATCCCGGAGATGAAGTGATTTTACCTTCTCCCACTTATTCAACTCATATTCGACAGGTTCAAATAGCGTCCGGAAAACCTGTATTAGTTCCACTTATAGAAGACGAAAATTTCGCTTTGGATATTGACGCAATTAAAAATGCCATAACTCCCAGAACTAAAGCAATTTTATACTGTAGTCCCAGTAATCCGACCGGAACTGTTTTTCCTGAAGAAAAACTCCGTCAAATAGCAGAAATAGCTTTGGAAAATAACCTAATGGTCATTACTGATGAAGCTTATGAATATTTTGTTTTTGATGATAAAAAACACTTTAGTATTGGTTCCATTCCTGAAATGAAGAAAAATGTTATCAGCACATTTACTTTTACAAAATCCTATGCAATGACAGGTTGGAGGATTGGTTATTTACACGCTGATGAGGAAATAATTCCACAAATTAAAAAAGCACATATTCCTTTTGCAATTTGTGCTCCTGTTGTTTCTCAATATGCAGCGATTGGAGCTTTAAAAGGTTCTCAAGATTGCATAACCGAATTCAAGGAACATTATCTGAAGACAAGGAATTTGATGTGTGAACGGCTTGATATTCTCGATCAAGTATTTTCATATAATAAACCGGAAGGTTCATATTTAATGTTTCCAAAAATTTTGGGCGAGCAAGGAAAGGATTCCATTGCATTCAGTAAAAAATTATTGCAGGAAGCAAAAGTTTCCACAACTCCGGGAATTGCGTTCGGTCCTACCGGAGAAAGCCATATCAGACTTTCCTTCTGTGTTCCTGAAAGTATGATAAACAAAGCATTCGATAGAATGGAAAAATATTTTTAAAAAGAAAAAGTAATTTATCATCCTAATAATATGTTGGCAACTGTGAAATAGATGAAGAATCAAAATAATACCGATCCATTAGAATTATTATTGGAAAAATATAACTTTAATTTGAGAAAAATAAATAAATTAACAACAGGTGCTAAATACACAGCTATTCTCTTGAAAAACGGTAACATTGGAGTTTGTGCAAATTTGGGTCATAAGATAATATCTCAAATTGATAAATATTTAAATATCGATTTAAATAATTTTTCGCATCGAATAGTGTTGAATGCTTATTTTAATGCTTTATTAAACTATGATGATGAATTTTGTAAAAGTGGTGATATTTTCGAGAAAATCAATTTCAGAAAATACAAACACATCATTATGATCGGTTTGTTTAAACCGATTGTTAAGAAATTTCAGGAAAATAATATTCCTCTCACTGTTTTCGATTACAGAAAATCGGAAACGCTCATCACTTCAAATTCCAAACAAAGACAACATTTGCAAGAAGCAGATACGGTTATTTTGACAGCTACATCAATTTTTAATTTAACTTTCCTAAATATAACTAACAATACAGGTGATAATTGCGAAATTTTTATGCTTGGACCTTCTTCAATTATGATCAAAGAAATTTTGCAATATAGAAATATAAAAATGATCTTTGGTTCTACTTTTAAGAAATTTGATGACCGTGTTCTTGAAATTATCAGGAATAATGGTGGAACCAGAGAATTCTTGAAATATGGTGAAAAGCGAATCTTCAAAATTGGAGAAATAGATGAAAACTTATCTTGATTGTATTCCCTGCTTTATGAATCAAGCTTTAAATGCTGGACGCATTGCTACAAGAGACGAAAAAAAGGTTAAAAATTTGTTAGATGAAGTTGGAATGCTAATCAAGGAAATTCCAATGGAACATACTCCACCTGAGACCGGTGCTATCATCTATCGTAAAATCTCTGAAATAACCAACAATAATGATCCTTATAAAGAAATTAAAGCAAAGAACATTTCTCACGCTTTGCATTTGTATC
>JAGLWO010000519.1 GCA_023133395.1 Candidatus Cloacimonadota bacterium
GGGAAAGCTGTGGAACATGCTCTTGAAATGATTAATGAAGGTGCTGATATAATCGATATTGGTGGGGAATCAACCAGACCGAACGCACAGAAAATTGATATTCAAACCGAATTGGGTCGAGTAATTCCAGTGATAGAGAAATTGAAGCAGAAAACCGATATCCCCATCTCAATTGATACCTACAAAGTTGAAGTTGCTGAAAAAGCCATCGAAAAAGGAGCTTCAATTATTAACGATATCAGTGCACTCCGGTTTGATACTAAAATGGTGGATATTCTGAAAAAACATAGGCACATTCCCGTGATTTTAATGCACATGCAGGGAACTCCACAGACAATGCAGAAGAATCCATATTATGAGGATACAATCGAGGAGATATTAACGTTTTTTAAAGAAAGGATAAAATTTTGTATTTCAAACGAAATCGAGAAAGAGAGAATAATTATCGATCCGGGAATAGGTTTTGGTAAAAGGTATATTGATAATTTAGTGATTTTAAAGAAAATTTCTGAATTTAAATGTTTTGGTCTTCCTATTATGATTGGTGCTTCCCGGAAGAGTTTCATTTGCAGAATTTACAAATCGGAACCTACTGATAGATTAGAAGGTAGTCTGGCAGCAACTGGTTTAGCATTCCAAAATGGAGTCGAAATTATTCGGGTTCATGATGTGAAAGAACACAAAAGATTTTTGCAGACCCTACAAAGTATAAAGGAAATCAAATGAGTATATTAATACCAAAAATTACAGATATAATAGATATTTTAATAGTTGCCTTTTTGCTTTATCGGATTATAATCCTCTTGAGAAAAGCGGGTGGATACCAGATACTTATCGGGCTTGCAGCTGTTCTCCTGGTATATTTCATAGCCTCAATCCTCAATTTGAATATGATGTCATCTGTATTGAGAGTTCTGAAGGATTACTGGATAATCATATTTATCATTTTATTCCAGCAGGAGATAAGGAATCTGTTTGCTCGTATTGCTCAAAGTCATGATCTGAAATCACTATTTAGAGATGCAAAGAAGTCTGTGTATTCTCCGCTTTTAAATGCAGTTTCAATTATGTCCTTCAGGAAAATAGGTGCGCTCATTGTTATCGAGAACAGTAGAAAATTAAATGATTATATCGAATCTGGCGAAATAATAGATGCCCAGATATCTGTTAAATTACTACTCACAATTTTTAATAACAAAACAATCCTGCATGATGGAGCTGCTA
>JAGLWO010000052.1 GCA_023133395.1 Candidatus Cloacimonadota bacterium
TAGCTGGCTTCCTGATGGTTGGACTACAACAGGTGGAACTAACTGGGGAAGTGGTAGTGGTAGTTACGCAGGAGGTACACCTCCTGAAGCAAAATTTGATTGGTCCCCATCAACTACAGCAACTCAAAGATTAATAAGCCTTCCGGTTAACACAACCGGTTCTGCAACCTTGGAACTGGAATTTAAACACTGTGTAGATCATTTCAATGGAACTTATGAACTGCGGTTGGAAACAACCAGTGATGGTGGTAATAACTGGAATGTAGTACAAACCTGGCCTGCACAGAACTTGCCTGCCACCATCGAAAACCTGGTAATCGACAATAACGATGTGGGTTCGGATAACTTCCAGGTAGCGTGGGTATTCGATGGCTATTCATGGAATATAAATTACTGGTTTGTAGATGATGTAATTCTGGGTGGAGGAACAAGTGCAATAATTGGAACAATAGCAGGACATGTAACTCTTACCGGAGGTTCTGGCAATGTTGAGGATGTTATCGTAAGTGCAGGTGGATTTTCGACCAATCCGTATACATCAGGCGACTATACTCTTCAAGTTCCACCTGGGACATATGATGTAACTGCTGAATTGATTGGTTATATCCCTCAAACGGTAACTGGTGTTGTTGTGGAGGATGGCGTTACAACCAATGGTATTGACTTCACTCTGGAAGCATTCAATGTTCCAACCAATTTAACCTGCGTAATTATGGACTACAACGATATCCATCTTGAATGGGATCAACCTGTAACTTCAAGGGATGTTTCTTCTCCTACAAAGGCACTTTCCACTAAACTTACTGCTTCTGATACAAAAAGGATAGAAACACAACAGACTGACGACCTTCGAGATTTGATTGGATATAAGGTCTATCGTGATACTTTGGTAATCCATGAGATAACCGACCCGGGTGAGACATCCTATGATGACTTGGCACTTGCGGCTGGAGAATATGAATATTATATAGTTGCTGTGTATGATGTTGGTGAATCAGAAGCTTCCAATATTGAGACTATAACAATCACACTTCCTGTACCTCAGAATCCGCAGGCAGTAACTCAGGGACAGGATATTCTAATAACCTGGGATATTCCTTCCGATAGAGGATTTTCTCATTATAAGGTTTACAGGAATACTGTATTAATAGCTCCAAATGTAGAAAATACGTCTTACTTAGATGAGAACGTACCTGCAGGTACTTATACCTACAACATCAAGGCAGTATATGATGGTGGTTACGAATCCGAGTTTTCTGATGGAGCAGTTATAATACATGAGCCAACGATTGCTGGAGATATTCTTATTCCAACCAAGACAGAACTTGCAGGTAACTACCCTAACCCATTTAATCCAATCACAACTATAACCTACAATCTCAATGAAGATTTAAAAGTTACATTGGAAATCTATAACATCAAAGGACAAAAAGTAAGAACAATAGTTAACAAAGAACAACCTGCAGGATATTATAAGACAATCTGGAATGGTAAAGATGATAATGATAGAAGCGTCGCCAGTGGTATCTATTTCTACAAAATGAAAACAAAAAAATATTCCTCAATAAAGAAAATGATCTTGATGAAATAATTTGGAGTAATCAAGTGTGCATCAACTGTACTGATGTAAAATCACACGGATATCTTACTCTAAAATATAAAGTTAGCGGGAAAATGAAAAAAATAGTATTGTTTTTTGTGTTGATTTTGTTAATAAATTCAATATTTGCCACTGAGATCAGAAAGGACAGTTACGGCAGAAAGCTTTATGCTTCTGATCGGATCGAAGTAAAATTGAATGAAGAAGCTTCTGGGAAAATTAACGCATTACTTGAGAATAACAATCATATCGGTCAGACAGGTTTGGAAACATTAGACGCCTTAAATTTTGAGTATGGCGTTACGAAGATAATTCTTGCCCACAGAGCGGTAAATGATAAAGTATGGGAGCAACGAATCGGTTTTGATCGCTGGTATCTTTTCTTTGTTTCTGAAAAAACAGATATTGAGAATGCAATTAAACAATATAATAATAATGAATATGTCGAATATGCAAATCCGGAGTATATCTATTATCTTGCCATTACTCCCGATGACCCATACTTTGCAGACTGCTGGGGACATGATAATACAGAGATGAATGGACCCGGAAGCGGACACACGATTGGATTTGATTCTCATATAGAAGAAGCCTGGGATGACGAACAAAGTTATGGCAGTTCCGACATTATCATAGCTATCTTAGATACAGGAGTAGATTATAATCATGAAGATTTGAGCGATCATTGTATTCCCGGATATGACTACGGAGATAATGATAACGACCCAATGCCTGATTATGTTAGTGTATATGCCGGACACGGTACATGTTGTGCAGGTATTGCAGCAGCTATAGTAAATAATGGAATCGGTATTTCGGGTGTGGCGGGTGGTTGCAGCATTATGCCTTTAAAAGTTTACGACAATTTAAGCTATATATACCACACGTATATCAACAATGCTTTAACACATTGCGGAGATTATGGTGTTGATGTTGCCTGTATGAGTATTGGTCTCGAAGGGCAGCAAGGCTCTAATCCATCTGCCGATGCGGCAATTGCTTATGCTTATGATCATGGAGTCACACTACTGGCAGCTACTCACAATTTCAATACAGATTATATTACTCATCCTGCCAATGATGAGCATGTTATTGCAGTTGGGGCAGCTTCTCCTTGTGCTGAAAGAAAAAGTTATACTTCTTGTGATGGGGAAAATTATTGGGGGTCTAATTATGGTGTTGATATACAAGATGCCAGAGATGCAGTTGAGGTGATCGCTCCGACAATTCTTCCTACTACAGATGTAACCGGAGATATTGGTTATTCTACAGGGGATTATTTTATGCTCTTTAGCGGTACTTCATGTGCAACTCCTTATGCTTCTGGTGTTGCGGCACTTATTAAATCTAAAAATCCTTCTCTTACACCGGCACAAGTAAGGTATTATCTAACTTCTACTGCGATTGATATTATTGATGAAGAACCAACTCCGGGTTGGGACAGATATACCGGATATGGAATGGTAAATGCCGATGCTGCTGTAGCTGCCGTGACTTCTATACAAATTCCTGGTAATATTGAAGGTAATGTTAATTTAAATGGAGGCAATGGTAACGTGGAAGAAGTTATAGTTAATGCCGATAGTATTACAACCAATCCTGATGCAGCCGGAAATTATTCACTGGAAATTGTAGCGGGAATTTATAATGTAATTGCTTCTCTGGAAGGATATGCTTCTCAAACTATTGAAGCTGTAGAAGTACTGGAAGATTCTACAACCAGTGAAATTGACTTTGTGCTGGAACCTGAGGTAGAAATTGACAATGTATTAAATCCGGTTGTAATTAAACTTGAAGGTAATTATCCTAATCCTTTCAACCCGGAGACCACAATTTTATTTTCTCTTGCGCAAGACGCAAAGAACACGGAGATCATAATTTATAATATCAAAGGGCAGAAAGTGAAAACACTACTTGATAAGCAACAATCTGCAGGTTATCATACAGTTATGTGGAATGGAAAAGATAACAACGGCAGGACTGCTGCCAGCGGATTATACTTCTACAAAATGGTCTCGGAAGGTAATAGCGGCAGGTATACTTCCACCAAGAAAATGATTTTATTAAAATAAAAAAATAGGAGAGTATAATGAGAACTTCAAAAAATGTTGTTTTATTAACACTTCTTCTTTTGTTAAGCGCAACCGGTTTGTTCGCTTCAGAAGGATTTGAAGTGTATTTCAATCAACCTGTAAGTTCCGAGTATGACCTGGAGTTTGAGCTTGGTGACTACAGGCTGAACGAAACACAGAAAAATGGCAAAATGTTCACTGAGATCTATTTTGCAAGTAGTGTGGTAACAAACAAAAAAGGATTTGCTGAACTGCCTTTCATTCATGCT
>JAGLWO010000520.1 GCA_023133395.1 Candidatus Cloacimonadota bacterium
GCACTAAATCTGCTCTCAACGGGAAAAGATATACCCTCTGATCTTAAAGAAGAATTGAACAAAATAAGTCATAGGCATTATACTCAAGGTTTTTTTGATAAGTTTGATTCTACTACAACACAATTTTATGATTCCTCTTCCTATATCCGTGAATATCAATTTATCGGTGAAATAATTAAAACAAAAAAAAACTCAATATTTATTTCAATTCGTGCTAAATTCAATCTTGGGGAAGAAATCGAGATAATTTTCCCGGATAGACAAGATGATTTTACCATCAAAGTTAATAATATTTTCGATGAAGAAGGTTTGCCAATTTCATATACAAAACCAAATACAATTATTAGAATTGACTTGGAAAATAGGATTCCGATAAATGGAATAGTAAGGAAAAAAATCTCAGGTAAATGACTATGAAAATTTTTATTATTGCTCTACTATTTTTTGTAACAATTGGATTATATTCACAAACTTCAGAAGAAATTGAATTAAAAATTGTTGATGAATACAGGCGGGAAAAAAGTTTTAAAAAAGCAAAATCCCAAACTAAAAAATCAGAATTAATAAAATCCTTTGAAAAAATAACAAAAGATTATCCAGATTCATATCACGGTCAATTATCACTTCTGGAATTAGCAAAATTAAACATACTGGGTCGACATTATGAAAAGGCAATTGAACAATTAAAAGAGATTCACCTTCCTGAAATCGTTGATAAACAGTATTGGCTAGCAAAAGCAAATTTAAAAGTAGATAAATATCAACTTGCAATCGTCTCCGCACAAATCTATATCTCGGATTCAAATGAGTATGAAAAGATAGAAGTTGCATATTTTATTATAGCTGAAGCATATATCAACCAGAAAATGTATAAACGTGCTTTCAATACGCTGGAAACACTGCGAACATCAAAATATATAAAGAACAATATCCCTCTATTACACTACAAAATGGGAAATTGTAAGGAATTAATGGGAAAATATGAAGACGCATTAATCTGTTATAAGAAGCTGAAGCAGGACTTTCCCTATCACCAATATAGCTATCTTGCAGAAGATAGGATCTTCAATTTAATAAAAGGGAATAAAATCAACATTGATCTAGCTAAAATTAACTCATATCGTCAAACTGAGCCTAAACAGGAAACCAAAGCTGCAACTGGGGAAGACCTGAAAATATATCTTCAAGTTGGTGCCTTTGGTTCTGAAGAAAACGCAGAAAAACTCGGTGAGAAAGTAAAAAAAATTGGATATGATTTCATTGTTTTTTCAAAGATCAAAGATAATCAAAAATTATATGTTGTAGCTGTCGGTCCATTTGAAAAGGATTCTAAATTAAAAAAGGCGATGAAGAAACTTGAAAAGAACGATCTGAAATCTTTCGTAATAAAAAGATACTAAGTTCTTTTATGAATTAAGTAAAAGTTTAAAAGTTGAATGGAGAAAAAAAAGAAACTCACCCCAATGCTAAAACAATTCCTGGATATAAAGGATCAACATCCAGATAAACTTATACTATTCAGGATGGGGGATTTCTATGAAACCTTCTTTGAAGATGCAAAGATAGCCTCCAAAATCCTTGGTATTACCTTAACCGCCAGAAATAAGAAAGCTGAAAATCCTGTTCCACTTGCCGGATTCCCATATCATGCTCTGGATAATTACCTCGATAAACTGGTAAAAAAAGGGCTTAAGATAGTGATTTGTGAACAGATGGAAGACCCCAAAAAAGCAAAAGGTCTTGTAAAAAGGGGAATCATCGATATTATAACTCCCGGCTCCATAATTGACGGTCACCTTATTGATAAAATTGACCACAATTATTTAGCTGCGATTTACTGGGACAAAAAAAAAGAGAAACTGGGTTTTTCAGTAATCGATGTTTCAACCGGTGATTTTCTATTTACCGAAATTTATAAAAATCAACTCAAAGATGAAATAATGCGTTTGAAACCTACAGAAATTATCATAGAAGATAAAGAAGTTGAAGAACTCGTTCCAAAAGCTGAAATTGACTACGAGCCAACTATAACAATTTTCGATAGCTGGTATTTTGATCCTGATGAAGCTGAACGTTCTTTAAAAAACCATTTTGGTACAACCACTCTGGAAGGATTCGGTACAGAAAATCGTCCTTTAGGAAAAACCGCAGCAGGAATAGCATTAGCCTATATAAAATCCCTTAAGAATGAAAATCTTAAGCACATCAGCCAACTTCGTTATTACTCACTGGATAATTACATGCAGTTAGATGAGGTTACTCGTCGAAATCTGGAACTGACCAAATCAATACGATATGGAACAAGCTTTGGAAGTTTGATCTCGATAATGGATAAAACTAAAACTCCAATGGGAGTAAGAAAGCTCAGAGACTGGCTTTTGAACCCGTTATTAAAGGTAGAAGATATCGAGATTCGCTTAAATGCTGTTGGAACATTCAAAGAAAGCATTGCATTAACCAATGACCTTAGAGCGATTCTGAAAAATATTGGAGATTTAAGCAGAATCATTAGTAAAATTGGGACTAAAAGGGTTAATCCCCGCGATGTTATTGCTCTGAAAAACTATCTGGAAACTTCTCCGGTTGTTTCTGAGTTACTCAGCGAATTTGATGATCCATTAATTCAAACTTTAAAAGCTGATATCCATGATTATTCAGATATCCTGAACCTGATAAATTCTTCAATAGTAGAAGAACCTCCAATTCAAATTACAGATGGAAATATCATAACGGATGGCTACAATAAAGACTTAGATGAATTACGAGAAATCAGCAAAAGTGGCAAAGGTTGGATAGCAAGACTTGAAGAAGAAGAGAGGAAAAAAACCGGTATCTCATCATTAAAAGTGAGCTACAATCGAGTTTTTGGATATTATATCGAAGTAACTACAACTCACAAAGATAAGGTTCCTGATTATTATATTCGAAAACAAACCCTGGTAAATGCAGAAAGGTATATAAGTCCTCAATTAAAAGAATATGAAGCTAAAGTCCTGGGAGCTGAAGAGAGAATTAAAAATCTGGAATATGAACTTTTCACGAAAATCCGTGAGGAATTGTATAATGAAGTTGAATTAATGCAAAAATATGTTGAAATCATTTCCACTTTAGATGTTTTATCCAACCTTGCTCACATCGCATATCACAATAACTATATCAAACCCCATTTCAATGATGATGGAATAATAGACATAAAAAATAGCCGTCATCCTGTGATAGAGAAGATTCTCGAGAGTGAAGAATTCATACCAAACAACGTTAATATGAATGATGAAAACAATCTTATCTCTCTGATAACCGGACCGAATATGGCAGGGAAATCGACCTATCTCAGGCAGGTTGGACTCCTGGCTATAATGGCACAGATGGGATGTTTTATTCCTGCAGAATTAGCCAATTTACCAATCTTTGATAAGATTTTTACGCGTGTCGGAGCTTCTGATAACCTGGCTATGGGTCAAAGTACTTTCCTGGTAGAAATGATTGAAACAGCGAATATTCTCAATTCTGCAACACCAAAATCTTTAATTCTCTTGGATGAAATCGGAAGAGGTACAAGTACTTTTGACGGTCTCAGTCTTGCCTGGTCTATTGTTGAACATATACACAATAATCCGAAAATTTCTGCGAAAACTTTATTTGCAACACATTATCATGAATTGACGGAATTAGAAAATATACTTCCTAAAGTAAAGAATTTCAATATCGTGGTAAAAGAATGGAATGACAAAGTTATTTTCTTAAGGAAAATTGAACGTGGTGCTGCAGACCAGAGTTATGGTATTCAGGTCGCTCGACTTGCTGGAATACCAAAAAAAGTAATAAATCGTGCTAAGCAAATTTTGCAAAATCTGGAAGAACAGGAACTCAGTCCGCAGGGTCTTACAGCAAGAGCTAAAAAGCAACTTGCAAAAGGTACTTCACAAATGGATATTTTTGATGCTATAATTGAAAAAGCAGACCAGAAAAATGAAATCCTTGAAGAAATAAAAAATCTTGATATAGATAATTTAACTCCTATAGAAGCGATTCAAAAGCTTTTGGACTTACAAGATAAATTATAATTTAAGTTAGTATAATTATGGAGGTTTCGCAGGTTCAACCATACGTAAGGTCTAAGAAAAAACTATGATAATTGTCAGTGCTTGTTTAGCTGGTATTAAATGTACTTACGATAGTGGTGATAATGCCAACCAAAAAGTAATCGAAATGATAAAAAAAGGATTTGCCATTCCTGTTTGCCCTGAACAACTGGGAGGATTACCTACTCCAAGGATACCTGCTGAAATTTCAGAAAATAAAATTATCAATAAAAATGGTGAGGATGTCTCAAATTACTTTAAGAAAGGTGCTAAAGAAACTCTAAGAATAGCTGAATTAATTGATTGTAAAAAAGCAATTCTTAAGCAATGTTCCCCTTCCTGTGGTTATGGTAAAATATATGATGGAACTCATACAGGTAAAATTATCAATGGCTTAGGAATAACAGCAAAATTATTGGAAGAGAACGGAATAAAAATTATAACTGAAGAAGATTTATAAAAAAAATGCTGAAGCTAATAAACTAGATAAATAGCCTCAGCAATTATTTTTCCAAACAGAATTCCTAAAAAATTAATAGCTTATTTGCCCTTCTTTTTATGCCTATTTTTACGAAGTCTTTTTTT